>JBAXXY010000125.1:0-7808 GCA_037127655.1 Lentisphaerota bacterium | reverse complement strand
ATAACTATTACAGAATTGTGATAGAGCCAAAAAACAAGTTTTCCATACCTGAAGGCAGGACAGGAACAATTAAAGTTCGCAAATATTCTTCAATCGCCGGCAACTTCTTCAGGTTCGCCCTGTCTTTATTTCAGAGAGAATTCTCTTTCTAGGTCAACATCAATATAAGTTTTTGGTGAAAATACATCATTCTTTCAATGACTTGCACTTAGACAGAGTATTTCGGTAATTGAATTATCGAAGTGTATCGTCTAACTGAAATTCACTTACTCACGCAAAAATAGATTTGTTTTCATTGCTTGCGCTAGAATTATTTTCCCTCAGCCTCATTTGAGGTGTGCTACTTTTGTGATACTTTTGTGCTATAAAAGGGTAAAAAAGATCATTAAGACTTGTTAAGCTTTATTTAGCGGATTTACTTATAATGAGTGTAAAAGTGGTCGGGGCGAGAGGATTCGAACCTCCGACCCTTTGGTCCCAAACCAAATGCGCTAGCCAGACTGCGCTACGCCCCGATTTTGTAGCAGAGATTTAAATTTAGAAGCAACTTCCAATTTATCAAATGATATTATATAAAAATAACTTTTTAGATTCCAAACTCTTCATCTTCCAAAAATGTCATAAAAATATTTTTCAACTTCCATAAATGTTATTTTTTGGATTATTTCTCCTTCTATACCAAGAAACAAAACATTTTAAATTATTTACTGTTAGTCTTTTATGTGAATGATATTCTTCTTGGCATGCAACCTGCTAATTAATTATAATTGCCATAATTAAGTAACATATTAAGAGAAAAGGATAATTGTGAAGAAGAAGAATTTATTCTGGGGACTTGTTGTGATTGCCTTGATTGCTATAGGGCTGGTCATCCTTGCCGCAGGAGAACATAAAGCATCCATGAACTCAATTGCATCATCTGCCCCAATAGACAGCGGAGATACGGCATGGATGCTAATGAGCGCCGCGCTGGTAATGCTTATGACTCCTGGTTTAGCATTTTTTTATGGCGGACTTGTCAGAAGAAAGAATGTATTGTCGGTATTGATGCAGTGCATGTTTATTCTTTGCCTTGTAACAGTGCAGTGGATTATTATCGGTTACAGTTTGTCTTTTGGCCCAAGTATTAAAGGAATAATTGGAGATTTATCATGGGCAGGTTTAATCGGCGTAGGAGTCGCTCCGAGCCCAATTTACGCGCCGACTGTTCCACATTGTGCTTTTATGATTTTTCAGGCAATGTTTGCAGTAATAACGCCAGCGTTGATTATTGGCGCCTTTGCTGAAAGAATTCGGTTTGTTCCTTTCTGCATATTTACAATACTGTGGTCAACTCTGGTTTATGATCCGATAACGCACTGGCTTTGGGCTGACAAGGGATTTCTGGGGGCTTTCGGCGGGATGGGGGCATTGGACTTTGCAGGCGGAATAGTAGTTCACATCAATGCCGGGATGGCTTCTCTTGCAGCTGCTCTGTTTTTAGGCAAGAGAATCGGTTACCCTGATAAAATTTCTCCGCCTCACAATCTTCCCTTTGCTGTTCTTGGCGCAGGATTGCTCTGGTTCGGATGGTTTGGATTCAATGCCGGAAGCGCCCTAAGCTCAGGCAAGCTAGCCGCCAATGCGTTTGTGGTGACACACATCGCTGGAGCTGTAGCAGGTTTAACATGGGGGGTATTGGACTTGATTTACAACAGCCGTTCGACGGTTCTTGGAGTGATCACAGGAGCTGTAGCAGGACTTGCTGCGATAACTCCTGCATCTGGATTTGTCACGCCCCTCGGAGCTATTGTAATAGGCATAGGAGCAGGAGTAATTTGCTATATTTCTGTGACATTCGTCAAAGCAAAGTTTGGCTATGATGACTCTCTTGACGCTTTTGGGGTGCACGGTATCAGCGGAATTTGGGGAACTTTAGCTGTAGGTATATTCGCCTCTAAATTTGTAAATCCTTCTGGAGCTGAAGGTATTTTATATGGGGGACTGAAGCTGCTCCTAAACCAATTAACAGCTATAATTATCACAATGGTATATTCTTTCGTTGTAAGCTTTGTCCTATTTTGGATTGTTGACAAAATATTTGGACTAAGAGCAAGTGAACACAGCGAAAGAATTGGCCTCGACTTAACTGAGCATAGAGAAGCAGCTTATACAACTTTAGAATAAAGGAGAAAAAACATGAAGTACATTGTAGCCATAATTCAGCCTGATAGGATGAATGAAGTTTTGGAAAAACTTGAAGAAAATCAAATTCATCTGGTTACTGTGACCTCCGTCATGGGCAGAGGCCGCCAGAAAGGAGTCGCCACGGTTTACAGAAGTCACAAGGAAGCAGGAAGTTTGCTCAGAAAAATGAAGCTCGAAATAGCAGTCAATGACGAGTTCGTCAAAGCCACTGTAGATGCTATTATCGAAGGTGGCAGAACAGGTTCAGTCGGCGACGGCAAGATATTTGTAATGGATCTTGATGAGTGCATAAGAATCAGAACAGGAGAGACAGGAAATGTAGCAATAGGATAGTAACCCCCCCTTCTATCCTTACCTTAGTAGCCGCTATTTCTGATGCAATGTCAGCAATAGCGGCTATTTTATTAAAAAACTCTAAGGGAGCTAAATCTATGACAAAGATTACTTTTCTAGGAACAAATGGTTTCTATCCAACTGATTTGGGCGATACTGTCTGCGTTCTTATAGAAACCGATAAATACAATCTTATTCTTGATGCTGGAAGCGGTTTGTCCAAATTAGATCAATTTGATTGCCAGCAAAAACCTACCTATATTTTTCTAAGCCACCTTCATCTTGATCATATTTCGGGACTTTTCACTTTACCTAAGCTCAAATTTAATGCTCCTCTTCAAATACTTGTATCAGAAGCAAGTTGCGAATCGCTTCTGAATATTCTTAAATTTCCATATATGTGCCCGCTTGAACTCCTCAGCTATAAAACTGAAATCTTAAAACTTGAGAGCGTCGACAGAAATGGTTTGCCATTTGGGGTTGATTTCCTTCCAGTCGTACATTCAGTTCACACGCTTGGATATAAATTTCTGATTGAAGGCAAAATCATTTCCTATGTTACTGATACCGGAATATGCGACAATGCGCTTACTCTTGCAAAAAATGCAGACTTACTCATACTGGAATGCAGCCATTTATCAGGTGAAATAAATAAAGGTTGGCCTCATATCAATCCGCAGGAAGCGGCTGAAGTAGCAATCAAATCGCAGGTAAGAAAACTTGTTCTAAGCCATTTTGATTCAAACAGGTACAGAACTATTGAATTAAGAAAAAAATCCCTGGAAATAATTCAGTCTCAATTTCCCAATGCTATGATCGCAACTGATTTGCTGACTATTGAATTGTAATTCTTATCCCAAAGCTACTAGAAGAAGTCCTATGAAAAGAAGGCAAATACCTATTATTTTGGGCACTTGCTTTGCTTCTCCCAAGAGAACAATTCCCATAACAGCGCCGATGAAGATTCCCAACTGCCTGAAAGCGACCACATAGCTCACATTGGTGACGAACGCCATTGACATAAGCACCATGCTGTAAGCTAGTGTAATAGCAAACCCGGCCCCAAATGCAGTTAGTTTATTATTTTTGACAGTGAGCTTAAAACTTTCTCGCTCGTTCTTATTTACCAGAATGTAAATCCCCATCCATATAGAGCTTGAGATAGTTTCAAAGAAAATATATAGAAGAGTGATGAGTGCAATGTTTTCTTTGGATGAGAAGTTAATCCTTAGAACCTCAGTAGCCTTGTCATCTATGACGGAATAACCTGAAGTTCCGATAGCCGCTATCACAGCAAAAAAACATGCGATATTTATGTAGTTTTTGAGTCTAAAATCTCTCAAATGCCTCATAGGCAGCATAAAGCATCCTCCGATAATCAGGAGCGCCCCGAACAAGCTTTCATGTGACAATGCCTGAGTTCCCCCTGAAAATAGATAAACAGCTGTTGCCACGATCAAAACTGGAAGTGTCCTCGCTACAGGATAAACCACGGATATATCCCCATGTTTGTAAGCCTTTGCCAATCCTATATAGTAAGTTGCCTGAAAGCAGCCTGTTAATGCTAAAAGCCACCATACTTCTGAAGGGATGAATCTTATAAGATGAAACATTGTTAGCACAAATGGCAGAAGCAGCAGGCAGCTTGGAATGCTCGCTATTAAAAAAAATGAAGTCGATGAATTCGACTTTTTGCACAAAAGGTTCCACGATGCATGAATAATCGCAGAACCTATTATCAGAAGTATCGCTGTCGTCGTCATTTTAGCCTAAAACGGGGAATACAATTAAAACCTATGTAGTAACAGCAACTTTTCTCTTTCTGCAAAATACGAATTTTGCAACAATCACAGCGGTAATGCCCGCAGTAAATTTCCCAACAATCATAGGGAATATCATGTCTTTGTTTACTCCTGCAGTGAATCCAAGATGGTCGCCAAAAACAAATGCTGCGCTAACTGCAAAAGCTATATTCATTACCTTGCCGTTTTCATCCATGTTTTTTACTAATCCCAGCATTGGTATGGCATTAGCTAGAGTGGCTATCATTCCTGCTGCTGATATATCATTCATTTTGAGAATTCCACCCATTTTCATAAGCGGTTTTTCAAAGGTCCTGGTGATAAAATGAACGAGCGGGAAAGCCCCTGCCAAAGTAATTGAAATTAACCCTATTATCTGAATACCATCTGATATTGGCGCCATGCCTGGAATGATCACGATATCTGTAAGAGTCTGGATCACAATAGCTGCCAGAGCAAGCGTAATGATAATCACAACCGCTTTGCCAAACACGGTAAAACCGCTAATCATTTTATTGGGAATCTTCCACAAGCCTATAGCAATGAGAACTGAAAATATCACTATAGGAATTAGATTCATTAAGATCATTTTCAGTCCAAAACCTGCTACGACACCTCCGACAAAAGTGCCTAACGGGATTGTAACTATTCCCGCCAAAATCCCTTTAGCTAAAAATGGTCTGTCGCCTTTCTCCAGAATACCCAGAGCTACCGGAATGGTAAAAACTATGGTTGGGCCTAACATTGATCCCAAAATCAGACCGGCAAATACTCCCACATCAGGACTTCCAGCAAGCTGCATCGCAAGTGGATATCCTCCCATATCGTTAGCTAAAAGAGTTGTAGCAAACATGGCTGGATCAGCTCCTAGAAACTGGTAAACCGGTCCGACTACAGGTCTTAATATTTTTGCAAGAACAGGAGCAAGAGACACAACTCCCACCATAGCCAGGGCAAGAGCTCCCATTGCCATAAATCCTTCTTCGAATTTAGCGCCGTATCCATATTTATTTCCAAGGCATTTATCAATGGCTCCGACAACCATAAAGAAAACCATGATAAACAAAATAATTTTATTGATATTCACTTTTGACTCCTAGAAAGGTTTTTTACAATTTCAAATCAACACCGCTGGCCTTTTTCTCCAGCATTGTATTGATTACATCAGCTATGTAAGCTCCTGCTTCTGTAGGACGCATTCCCTGTCTGTGAATATTTGAAACTACAGTCATTCTTGCTTCCGGCATTCCTTTGAATGCTTTATAGACAATATAGGCGCTCATGCTTTCTGCTGTTATAAGGCCAGGCCTTTCTCCAATCAGATTACAAACCACTTCTGCCCCGGTTGCATCTGAAACATCATCCACAGTTCTAACTCTCCCGTATTTAACAAAAAAAGGCGTTCCGACTGATATTCTATGTATTTTTAGCCCCTGAATCATTGCAGGAAGAATATTCTCCAGGTTTGCTTCTATGGCTACCGAACTCAAACCATCCGAAACATATATTTGCACCTGCGGTTTCATTACGCATTTTTCTTTAATTATCGAGATTGCTTCTTGTGATAATTGTTTTCCAAGATCAGGTCTGGTGATGTATTCATCCTTGGTTTTGCACTTGCTCTGAACTGTAAATAAATTCATTTCAGTTATAAATTTTTCATCGACATTTGTGAATACTGCATCCTGAGCCGCGGCATGGTCTGCCCTGAATCTGAGCAAAGTCTCTGTTTTGTATCTCGGTCCACAACGCCACACGCCTATTCTTGCGGGCGTATGTTCCTTCAATTCCATATAAGCTTTCTTATTTGCCGGATTGGGCACGAGAAGCTGTTTTCGTATATTTATTTCTGATATATCACTTAATTCATCGCATATTTTGCCTTCATGGCAAGAGGGTTTATTATCTTTTATATTTTCCATAATAGCATCTCCTTTAATCTTTTAACTTACAAAAATTGAAGCATCCCCGGCTTTCTTACTTAGTCTGCCGTTCTCAAGAATTCCCATTTTTTCAAGCCAAACTTCAAATTCCCTGATTGGCTTCATCTTTAGCAACTGCCTTAAAGTGGCCGTTTCATGGTACCCTGTACATTGATAGTTCAACATCACATCATCTCCGTGCGGCACTCCCATAAAGTAATTACACCCGGCGGCGGCTAACAATACAGCCAAATTCTCGATGTCGTTCTGATCAGCTTTCATATGATTGGTATAGCACGCATCGCAGCCCATTGGAATTCCGGTAAGTTTACCCATGAAATGATCTTCCAGCCCTGCCCTTATTACCTGTTTGCTGTCATAAAGATATTCAGGCCCGATAAATCCCACTACTGTGTTTACCAGGAAAGGATTATATTTCTTTGCAAATCCGTAACACCTGGCTTCTAATGTTACCTGATCTGCGCCAAAATGGCTGTCTGAAGACAATTCCGACCCCTGGCCTGTTTCGAAATACATCACATTCGGTCCTGAAGCTGTGCCCTTTTCAAGCGCAAGAGAATACGCTTCCTGGATAAGATCGCCGTTTATGCCAAAGCCGCTATTACCTTTTTCAGAACCTGCAACACTTTGGAAAATAAGATCTGCCGGCACTCCTTTCTTCAAACATTCAATCTGGGTTGTAACATGCGCCAGAACACAAATTTGTGTAGGAATACTCCATTTTCTCTTAAACTCATCAAAGAGCCTGAGAACCTTGCTTACGCTCTCGACTGTATCATTGACAGGATTAAGACCTATGACTGCATCTCCGACGCCATAACTGAGGCCTTCCATTAATGAAGCTCTTATCCCTTTGATATCATCTGTCGGATGGTTGGGCTGAAGTCTTGCAGCAAGGGTTCCTGATTTTCCAATAACTGTATTGCAATGCGCGGTAATTCTTATCTTTGAAGCCGCATACACAAGGTCAAGATTGGTCATTAACTTAGTAACAGCGGCGACCATCTCGGAAGTAAGACCTTTACTGATTCTTTTTATATCTGATTCCTGAGTGTCATCGCTCAGAATCCATTCTCTTAATTCAGATACGGTCCAAGTTTTAATTTCTGAATATATCTGACTATCTACCTGCGATTCAATAATGCGTGTAACTTCATCTTTTTCATAAGGTACCACAGGATTATTTCGTAAATCTCCCATTGTTAGGCTGCTAAGCACTATTTTAGCTGCAACTCTTTCTTCGGAGTTCTGAGCTGCTATCCCGGCAAGTTTGTCCCCGGACTTTTCTTCATTTGCCTTAGCCAGCACCTCCTTCACAGTTTTAAAGCTGTATGACCGTCCAAATAGTTTCGTTTTAAGAATCATTTTATCCCTCCCGTATTTTTAGTATGTTAATTCTTCTCAAAAACCAGAGTTTTTATTACAACTGGAAGGACGCTTCCATTCGCAATCGGATTTCCGACATCTATGTAATTGCCATTATCCACTGATACGCTGTCAATGCATATAACATCTTTATTATATTCAAGTTCAGTATAAATAG
>JBAXXY010000124.1:0-7845 GCA_037127655.1 Lentisphaerota bacterium | reverse complement strand
GTACTTACACTAGAAAAATCATCAGAGAAATGGATGGCTACACTCCTGGAGAACAACCAAAACAAAAGGATTTAATCAAGTTAAATACCAATGAAAATCCATACCCGCCCTCACCTACTGCTGCGAAACTTTTTACAGAGTTTGCTTCAGAAAGATTAAGACTCTATCCAGACCCTCTTGCCGATGATCTGAGACGAACAATAGCAGAAACTTATGGATTTGGCGTTGATAATATCATAGCAGGAAATGGTTCCGATGACATCCTCAATATCATCATAAGAACATTCGTCAGCGAAAATGAAAAAATTGTCTGTTTCGATCCCTCATACTCTCTATATGGAGTCCTGGCTAAAATTCAAAATGCCCATACCCACTTAATCAATCTGACAGATGACTTTTCTATTCCGAAGGATTTTCTTTCATCCAAACTTGATAAACTCTCACAAAAGGATGATCTGAAAGTCTTCTTAATCGCCAATCCAAATTCACCGACTGGAAATGCTTTTCCTATGAGTGAAATAGAGACGATATGCTCCAAGTTTAAAGGTATCGTAGTAGTGGATGAAGCCTATGCTGATTTTGCCGATGACAACGCGCTAAGACTGATTAAAAAATTTGATAACTTAATTGTCTCACGGACACTCTCGAAAAGTTACTCAATGGCAGGTGTCAGATTGGGTTGGGCAATATCATCACCATCTATTATCAAAGAGATGATCAAGGTTAAGGACTCCTACAATGTAAATTTGCTCTCTCAGCTTCTTGCCATCGGGGCGCTAAAGGATCTGCCATACTTCAAAGACATCATATCCACGATAAGAACTACCAGAGAAAGACTCGTTAAAAGGTTAAAATTACTTGGATTTACAGTCATACCTTCCCAGTCAAACTTTGTCATGGCTTCACCTCCGGGCAGAAACGGAAATGAACTTTTTCTATTTCTCAGGAGCAAGAATATTCTGGTCAGATACTTCGGAGCCCTCAAAACAAAAGACTATATCCGAATCACTGTAGGCAAAGACGAAGACATGCAAAAACTCATCGACTGTTGCAAGGAATACATCTCAAATATTCAATAACCTATGATTTGCAAGAAATGTAAAAGCACAAACAAATCCGGGGCGGCACACTGCATAAACTGCGGTTATGAACTAAATATCAGTCATTTCGATGGGAAAAAACTGCTTCTATTATCCGCTCTAACTATAATAGTCCTTGTTTGCCTGGCAGTTTTATTCTTCGTCTTATCACAAAATAAAGCCATCCGTGAGGAAAGAAACGAAGTTATCACCGCAATAAAAAGAGTTTCAGAAGTAGAAAATATTAGCGTTTTGAAAAGAGAGGAAGTTCCTAGTTTTGAGGATATAGACATAACTTTTGATGATGGCAAAATTAACAAGCTACAAGTCTATGTATCAAAACAAAACATTGCTGCCATACCTCTAAGCGCCATCGAAAAGGCAATATCTGTCTCTTGTTCGGAATCTAGAGCCAAAGCAGCAATAGAGACTGTATTCTGGGATACAGATAACGGTGTAGTTTTTCTTAAATTACCGTCAGTCAATAGCAATACCCCCCTTGAAAGCGCCTATAAAGTAGGAGATTGGACCGCCGCTAATGCTTTCTATTTGCTCTCGTCTGATACTCAGTCTCTTACAAAAATAAATTTCTTCAAGGTAATTGAGAAACAGGGAGATTTACTTGCTATAGAGATTGAAAACTTACACATCGAATCTCCATCCATAATAGTCCAAGACAATGAATTGGTCGGATGGGTATTTCCTTCATTTCAAAAAAACACTGCTTACTTATGGCTTGGAGAAGAGTTTACTCTTCCATCGGATGAACCTGCCATTCCAGCAAAAATTCTCTTTTTGCTATTGAGCGACAAAGATGTTCTTAATAAAAAAATAAATTCCTTGAAGAATGATACGCTTCGTCAATACTTCTTAAGTTTTACACAGTTCATAAAAAAAAATGATATTAAGAATACTCATTATATAGAGAAAGCATCCATTCTAACAGATGCTTTCTGTTCCAAACTGACCGAAATAGGCGCTATCAGGGACATAGCTGATGAGCTCACACCCGGAATCATTGCTGTGATAAAAAATAAAAATGTCCTGAAAAGTTTCGCATGGGCTAATGTGGGCATTTACGGTTATGGCAGGTCTATTGGATTGCTTGACGATATAGTAGGACTCAACAAAAATTCTGATGAGTTCGATGCAGAAATATTCTCGACAATATCAAGTCTTTATGTAAACTGGATCGAATCTCTTCTTGCTGCCGATGATAATATGAATGCTATGTCTGTCTATGATTTTGCAGTAAGAGAACTTCCCGACGATCAAAAAATCAAACTTTTGGGAGCCGAAATTTATCTCAAGTTTGGAGACTGTGAAAAGGCCGAATCAATCATACAAAGCGCAAAATTTGATAAGCAGTTCTTATCAACTTTGGAAAAATTAAAGAAAATTATTTCCGACATGAAGTCTTCAAAAAATAAGATTATTATCAAGTTTGAGAAAAATCCGACAAATAGCATATTCCTTGATGCTACGCTCAATGGACGTGTTAGTCAAAAGTTTATCGTTGATACAGGCGCATCCCTTGTAAGCATACCATCTAAAACAGCAAAAGAGCTAAATATAACAGCTTCATCTTCAACAGAAAGGACAATATCCACAGCCAGCGGAATCTTTAAAACAAAAGAGATAACTCTTGACTCCATAACAATCAACGGCAAGATAGTATCCAATGTTCAAGCTGTAATAATTGACCTTCCTGACGACAAAGGAATAGGCCTGCTGGGAATGAGTTTTCTGAATAGATTCCATGTCGAACTGAATAATGGATCAGGAGAACTCCTCCTTACCCCCAAAGAAATTAAATAAATCTTTGCATTTGACATTGTAGCAAACTCTATACATTCAAACTATCATTGTAACTTATAAACTTAAAATATAACAATTACTTCATTTGCCTCAAAATGAATAAAACAATAGAGGACATAATATGATGAGACTTGAAAAAGAAAATCTATATCCAATTCTTTTCACCCCTATCTATAAAGAAATCATTTGGGGCGGAGACATGATGCAGAGTCATTTGGGAAGAACTCTACCCAAAACAACTCTTCCAATCGGAGAGGCTTGGGAAATTGTAGATAGGCCCGACTCCCAAAGCATCGTCGAAAATGGTCCTCTCAAAGGAAAAACTATCAGAGAACTAATTGAAACATACGGAAGTAGTCTGGTTGGCGAAAAATATGCAGCTAAACTTTTTCCTCTTCTGGTTAAAATCATTGATGCAGGCCAGAGATTATCACTTCAGGTTCATCCAGATGAAGCGACCTGTAAAAAACTTAAAGGAGCAGAACCCAAAACTGAAATGTGGTATATCATAGCCGCCAAAAAAGATGCTAAGATATTTGTCGGTTTGAATCATAAAGCCACTAAGGGAAGTTTCCTTAATACATGCCAGAGCGTTGAAGTGGAAAAATATCTGCAGGCATCTAAATCAGTTGCCGGAGACGCATATTTTATCAGTGCTGGAACAGTTCATGCCATAGGAGAAGGAAACCTTTTATTTGAAGTGCAGCAAAACTCTGAAACGACTTTTAGAATAAGCGACTGGGGAAGAATAGGAGCCGATGGCAAACCAAGAGAATTGCACATGGAAAAGGCTCTCGAAAGCATCCACTTTATCCAGAGATCCTCATCTAAAGTATCTGGAGTTACAGGTGGTACCGCGCATAACCGTAAATTCCCTATTATTCAATATTGTCCTTTCTTTAAGGTGGATGACCTCAGACTTACAGGGAAATGGGATGACACTACAATGCATAATGGCTCAGGCGTTTTTCACATTATTACTGCTGTCAATAACAGTATAAAAATCCAGAAGGATAGCGTAATTACTGAAGTGCCTATGGGAAGGAGCGCTCTTGTCCCTGCTTCATTCGGACAATACTCCATCCTGGCAGATGAAACGGCTGAATCCACCGTCCTTAAAACTTTAGCTTAATTTTTTACACAAAATCATGAATTTAAGAATCATTGATGATCTAAGATCATTCTTGTCGGCTAAGCATTCCGTCTCAAAAGACCTCATCAATATCCAGCTGGAGATTTGTCCTCCGAATATGGATGGAGAGCTAACTGTCAATTGCTTCAAACTCGCCTCTATCCTAAAAGGAAAACCTGAAGATATATCAAGTTCGATCTTGGAATTCCTTAGCGCTCATGCTGAAATTGAAAAAGTAAATAGGATTAAAGCTTTCGTTAATTTTAGCCTGAAAGCTGATGCTCTTTTCAGAGATACTATTTCGGACACACAGAAAATTATGGAGTCCGCAAAAGTTAGCAACAAAGACAAGAAAAGAATTTTGATCGAGTATTCAGCTCCCAACACCAATAAACCGCTGCATTTAGGTCACTTAAGAAATAATACGCTTGGAATGTCGCTTGCATCTCTTTTAAGGAGAGTTGACCACGATGTCTTTGCAGTTAACCTGATAAATGACAGAGGAATTCATATCTGTAAATCCATGCTTGCCTATAAAAGATATGGCAATGGAGTAACGCCTGAATCATCAGGCAAAAAAGGCGATCACCTGGTCGGTGAGTTCTATGTAAGATTTGATCAGGAACTCAGAAAAGAGCTTGCAGCGCTTAGAGAATCCAATCTTGAATATATAGATAAAACTGATGAAGAGCTTTTCGCTCTGACTCCAATCGGACAGGAAGCTCAGGAAATACTTATAAAATGGGAAAACTCCGATCCTGAGATTATCAAACTATGGAAGACCATGAACGAATGGGTAATCAGCGGATTTGAAGTCACATACAAGCGTATGGGCATCAAGTTCGATAGAGTTTACCTTGAAAGCGACACATATAAGCTAGGAAAAGATATTGTCCTTAAAGGCGAAAAAGATGGGATTTTCAAAAGAAGAATTGATGGCGCAATCTTTGCAGATCTGAAGCCTTTCGGCTTAACTGAAAAAGTCCTGCTTCGTTCAGACAATACAAGTGTTTACATCACTCAGGACATCGGCACTACTCTTAAAAAGGATAGTGATTTCCATCCTGACCAGCAAATCTGGATTGTCGGAGATGAACAAATTCATCACTTCAAGACACTCTTTGCCATCATGAAGGTATTGGGTCATACATGGGCGGATAGGCTTTATCACCTCGCTTACGGCATGATAAACCTGCCATCAGGAAAGATGAAGAGCAGAGAAGGCACAGTCGTAGATGCTGACAACCTTTTTGATGATATGCGTGACCTCGCCAAGAGTGCGACACTTGAGAGACTCAATGGTGAAATACCCCAGGATATAGACAGCAGGTCTGAGATAATAGCTATCGGCGCACTAAAATTCATGCTCCTTAAATTTAACCCAAAAACAACTATTCTCTTTGATCCGCAGGCATCTATTAAATTCGAAGGCGATACCGGTCCTTATGTCCAGTATGTCTGTGCCAGGATCAATTCAATCCTAAAGAAATACGACAAAGAAGATAAAACTTCAGATGAGAGCATAAACTGGTCTCTCCTCGATACCAAATGGGAAAAAGCACTCGCCGTTATGGCCTCATTTTATCCTGAAGCTTTGCTCGCTTCTGCAGAAAAATTAGACTGTTCGGTATTGGTTAACTACCTTCTTGATTTATCTAAGGCTTATAATTCCTTCTATCGTGAATGTTCAGTACTTAATGCAGAGAATTCAGAACTTAAAAAAGCTAGAATCGCATTGAGTTCAGCTATCAAAGACATTATTTCAGATGGGCTTAGGACTCTGACTATAGATATCCCTGAAGTGATGTAAATAAGGACTCAGGATATGGATAAAAAAAGCCATTCCTTTTCCCTTCTTGCTCTATTATTTATTCCCTTGTTTCTTTTTCTTCTAACTTCGTGTGTCCCAGAAAAACCGAAGGATATATTGGTTTCATATAAGAGCGCCAATATCATCGGTTATGAAAATAAGCCCATAGTAATTGATTCAGAATTCCTCCCGTCAATGTATCGGATAGATTCCTACGCAAGAGAAAATGGTGTAATAGTCTATGTGACTAGTTCATTCAGGACTCCTGATCAGATACTAACAGGAACAATCGTCCACTCTTCAAAAAGATCGAATCACCTTGCAGGACATGCCATAGATATGAATGTTTTCTATAATGGAGATTTGTATGACTCAAATCTCCTTAGAAAATCAAACCTGAAAAATCGTCCTTGCAATGTCAGAAACTTTATAAATGACATCAGAAAGGACAAAACTCTCAGATGGGGCGGAGATTTCAAAGATCAAGACCCAGTCCACATAGATGACAATCTAAATAGTGACCCAAATGCATGGCAAGCTCGATTCGATGCCTGCCAATATGGGATAGTTAGCGAATAACATTCCATTTATTGCAGGATTTACCGTAAGTATCAGGCTTTTTGTTTGCCTCTGTTTTTTATCAGGCATAATCCAATCTGGATAACTCTTACAGCACTGGAATATAAACCATGCCTCTTAGCTATTATCTCTATTGCTTTGAATCAAATTTGAGAGATAATTTAAGCTAAATGGTATCATTCATTCTATTTAATACTTTTATCGATAATGCTTAGGCTAAGAAAATATTCAGACATCACACTAATTATATCCTCGAGCACCTTACCGAGGTTTATGACTTCTTTTCATCTCATTGTGCTTGGAGTAGGAATAATGATAGGCAATGGGACTTATGTTCTTCCTGGAATCGGAGCAAGCCAGTACGCAGGACCTTCTCTAATGCTATCATTTGTCATCGGCGGACTTCTTTGTGCCATGATAGCAATGGTTTACTCTGAGTTAGCTACCCTACTGCCTGTAAATGGCAGCATCTACAGGTTCGCACAATTAAGCCTTGGAGAATTCGCAGCATGGATTACAGGATGGTTTCTTATTCTGGAATTTGCTTCGGCAATAATATCTCAGGTGAATTCATGGTCACTTTCAATGACTCACCTTATACAGCTTTCAGGATTTGATATTCCCAGAGAACTTACTATTCCTCTTGCTTCAGGAGGAATAGTTGATGTTCCCGGAATGGCAATAATGATAATTATTACATTGATTCTGATCTTCGGAGCAAAAAACGGCATCCGCTTCATGATAATTTTCACATCTGCAAATCTCATAATCATATTAGTGATGATTATCTGGCTTATACCAAGCGTCAATCCTCAGAACTGGGATCCATTCCTTCCCTACGGCTGGAGAGGAATGATGAATGGAGCTACTATCGCTGTATTCTCAATAATAGGTTTCGATATAGTAATAAATGCTTCACAGGAAACCAAAAACCCCAGGCGGGATATGCCAATAGGAGTATTTGGCTCACTCTCCATTGTTGCGTTGCTATACATCATCATCATTTCTGTCATGACAGGATGTGCGAGCTATCTGGCACTCAATTCTGATATGCCTTGGTCAATCGTTCTGGAGCATTCTAATTTTCCTCTAAGCAAAATCCTCCCTGTATGCGGAGTAATCATTAGCTGTGCTGTATGTGCCTTTGGCTGCCTTTACTCATTAAGCCGCCAGGTACTTGCAATGGCTGAAGACGGGCTCTTCCCTCTGCTTCCAAATAAGTCATCAGTCCAAAACAGATTTTCGTACCGCACAGTATCTGCAATTGGAGTAATACTTACTCTTATTATTGGATTTGGAAATTCAGATACTTTTGTAGAACTTACGCTAGGGGCGCTTTTGTGCTTCATAATTGCGCCAATATTGCTTCTGATAAGCCGTCGTCAATTCCCGGACAAAGCCAGATATTACAAATGCCCTATCCCAGT
>JBAXXY010000123.1:0-7949 GCA_037127655.1 Lentisphaerota bacterium | reverse complement strand
ATATATAAATAATGCTTATTTTACATTAGTCTTAAAAAGTGATGATAACGAGCCGCCGGCATGAATTCTTCTTATAGCTTCAGCCATCATTGGAGCTATACTCATGATTTTTAGTTTTTTTGTTTTTCCGATAAGCTCAGGAACCGAATCTGTAGTAATAAGTTCTTCGATTTCACTGTTCTCAAGTCTTTCAATACCAACATCATTTAAAAGGCAGTGAGAAATTGCCGCGATAACTCTACCAGCGCCTTCTTTCTTAAGAAGTTTTTCGCCTGCAATAAGAGTTCCTGCTGTCGAAGTTAAATCATCTATAATAAGGCATGTTCTACCTTTAACATCTCCAACAAGGTGAGAAGATTCGACTGAGACTGCATCAGTTCTTCTCTTGGCAATAACTGCTAACCCTGCGCCAAGAGCGCTACTGTAGTTGTGAGCCATTTTTACACTTCCTGAGTCAGGGGCAACAACAACTGCATTTTCTCCCATTATTTTTTTTAAGTGAGGGTACATAATCGGCGCAGCATAAAGATGATCTACTGGTATATCAAAAAACCCCATGATTTGCTGGGCATGTAAATCTAAAGTTAAAATTCTATTCGCACCGGCAGCGGTAAGAAGATTGGCTACGAGTTTGGAAGTTATAGCAACTCTTGGCTTATCTTTTCTGTCTTGTCTTGCGTATCCGAAGTAAGGAATTACGGCTGTTATGCGTCCTGCTGATGCGCGCATTGCCGCATCGATCATTATCAACAGCTCCATAAGCGTTTCATTAGGGGGATAACAGGTAGGCTGAATCAGGAAAACATCTCCGCCGCGAATATTCTGAAGATACTGAACAAAAATTTCTCCATCAGGAAAATGCTCAATTTTAATACTCCCAAGAGTAATACCGAGCTGCTCTGCTATGTCTTTGGCTAATTTAGGATGAGCAGTACCCGAAAAAACGAATAATTCCTGACTTTTAGTGTACATAATGGCACATATCCCTTAAAAATTGTTTATTTTCTCAAACTGGAGATTATAAATCTTGTTCATTACTATAAAATAGCTCATACAATCAGCAAGGAAAGAACCTCTTCCAATGCCGGTTCCGACTATAAAAGAGCCTTACTATACACGAAAGCTTTTGTTAGTCAACTTTCAATACTATTGAAACTTAAATATATGACTCTTGAAAATAATATAGATGCAAAATCGCACCTACTTGAGCTAAAGCAGGAGGGAAAAGTACTTACTGTTTTAAACTTTTCCAGCAATGATATGGATGAAATATCGCTGAGAGAAAATTTTCTCATTTTAAAAAACAAGTTTAAAAGCAAGCAATTAGAACTTGTAATATTCGATCTAACTAATCTTACACCTAATCTAAAGAAATCAGTAAGCTTTCTTGACGCCTGCATTTCTTTCTGCATGAGTAAATGCTTAAAGGCTAAAATTCATAACGCAACTCCGCTTCTCCATGCGTTTCTAAAAGAGATTGATTTTATAATAACTCCTACAGAAGTTAGAATCAGACACAAAAAGCAAAAAAGTGTATCAGCCTTTGTCTCGATCGGCGAAGCAGTTGTAAAATTCTTTTCAGACCTGAAATCTTATCTAGGGTTTATAGGAGAGATAGTTTCTGCTTTGATATATTCGATTTTTCATCCAAGAAAAATACAGTGGAAAGAAACACTGTATTATATGGATAAAACAGGCGCAGATGCGGTCCCAATTGTTTTTGCTGTCTGCTTTCTTACCGGAGCAATCATAGCTTATCAGGGCGTTGTACAAATGGGAAGATTCGGACTATCAATTTTTACATCTGACTTAATAGGCCTTTCGATGACCAAAGAGCTTGGAGCGCTAATGACTTCAATGGTTTGCATCGGAAGAGCAGGTTCATCTTTTGCTGCCGAAATTGGAACAATGCAGGTTTCAGAAGAAGTTGACGCTATGGAAACTATGGGACTTAGAACCTCAAGATTTCTCGTTATTCCAAAAGTAATTGCCTTAGCCTGCGTAATGCCGTTTCTTGTAATAATCGCTGATGTCGCCGGAATTTTGGGCGGCTCAATTGCAGCAGTATTAAAAAGTAATATGTCCTTTCAAGAGTTCTTCACAAGAACAATATCAGCTATAAGTTTTGGCAATGTGATGGAGGGATTCTCCAAAAGTATTATTTTCGCAATCCTTATAGCCGCAATAGGATGTTTACGAGGATATGAAGCTGAGCGGGATGCCAAAGGAGTCGGACGAGCGGCGACATCGTCAGTAGTCAGCGGAATATTTTTAATAGTTGTAGCAGATGGTCTTCTAACATTAGTTTTCAATTAGTTTTTGATATGCAAGAAATTCCAATCGTTATAAAAGCAGAGAATTTGACTGTAGGTTACGGCGATACAGTCATCCTTAAAGATATAAATTTTTCCGTAAAAAAAGGTGAAATCTTTGCTATCCTCGGCGGTTCAGGCAGCGGCAAAAGTACAGTTATAAAACATTTAACCGGGTTAAACAAACCAATAGGCGGCAAAATTCTAATCAATGGAGTAGATATAGTTACTGCTGAAGATTATGAACTTGGAGAACTCAGAAAAAACTTTGGAATATTATATCAGTCAGGTGCCCTCTTCAGTTCTCTTACCTTGGAAGAAAATATTGCTCTTCCACTTTTTGAATATTCAACTTATCCCAAAGAAACTATTTACTCAATCGCAAAAATCAAGCTCAATACTGTGGGACTGGGCGGATACGAAAAGTTTATGCCTTATGAAATTAGTGGCGGGATGAAAAAAAGAGCTGCATTGGCCAGAGCGATGGCGCTTGACCCGCAGATTCTCTTCTTTGATGAGCCTTCAGCAGGACTAGATCCGATAAATTCTGCCAAACTTGATGACTTAATACTAAAGCTAAATGCCGAAACAGGCGTTACAATTGTAATTGTGACACATGAACTTGAAAGCCTTTTCTCGGTAGCAGATAGAGTCATCATAGTTGATAAAAATACCAAAAGCATACTAGATGAAGGTGAACCAAAGAGTTTAAGAGGCAATAGTAAAAATGAATGGGTTAGAAATTTCTTGAACAGAAAATATTTAGGATAACATCATGTCTAATGTAGCTAACAAGTATAAACTTGGCGTTTTCGTAATTTTGACTTTTATTCTCATTATTATAATTGCAATTTTACTTGGATCCCTCTCCTTATTTGAAAGAAGAATTAAATGTATGACAGTTGTAAACTCTTCTGTACAAGGACTATCAAAGGGCGCAAAAGTTAAATTTAGCGGGGTGACAATCGGGCAGGTTGATTCAATTCAAATTTCTCCCAAAGGAGATTACATTTATATATATATGGAGCTAACATCTGAAGCTATAGCCCCGTCAGAAACCTTAAACTCAGATGAGACGGCAACCTTTACGAATTTCTTAAAAAGCGAGGTTAAAAATGGTCTTTGCTGTCAGTTAAGATATGAGGGAATTACGGGTACCCTCTATCAGGAAATTAAGTACTTCCCACAGGATACTTATAAGATTCCAGCTCCTGAATTACCTGAAGGGCATCCACTTTTTATGCCGTCAACTCCGCCGATATTGCTCGTGGATCTTATGAACAAAGTTAATTCTTCACTAGAAAAAATATCAAAAATCGATGAAATCTTTATCAGAGTAGCTTCTACAGTCGATACTATCAACAGATATCTCGAAGGTCCGCAGGTTGCTACATTTATTAAAGAAACTGAAAAAATATCAGTTAATCTGGCACAAGTATCTGAGAAGTTTAATTCTATTTTAACCAAAGAAAAAATAGCACACATAATTGATGATATAGAAATTGCTTCAGCCCAAGTAAAGGACCTTTCAATTAAGATGAATACTCAACTTCAAGAAGCAAAAATAGCCGAAACAACTTTAAAAGCCAGACAACTCCTTGATTCAGCAAAAGCGAATATCAATGAGATTACAGGGTCAATAGACACTGCAAGCGAAAGCGTAACTGAACTTTCCGATTCTTTAAACAGGAATCCAAATTCAATTATAATGGGCTCAGATAATAGCAATGTTGTCCCGGCTTTCTAGTTCTGCTCCTAATACTTCACATGATATACTTAGTTCATTTTTTTATTTCTTGCTTGATTCTGTAAATTCAGTGACAATATTTCTGTAATCTAATCTTGCTATTTATATTCCCTCAAAACAGAAGGATTTAAAACATTATGGATCATGTATCTCAAGTTTTGGATTTTATAAAAACAAATCTAAGAAAAAATTTAAGTCTCTTGAATTTCATTGAAGAAAACCCCATTTATAGCGCAGAAAAGGACGGCAACTCCGTTCTGGTAAGAGGTGTAAGCGATTATCCATGGGTCTATCTAGAGAGCCGCAACGAGGGAGAACTGAAAAACCTTGTTTCAAAACTAAAACCTGAAGATAATTATTTTGCTGCTGTTCAGGATTGGATCATCCCATTCCTCCTTCAAAAGAAAAACAAACACTGGGATATAAGAACTTACCAATACCATCTGCCTCCCGAAGCACAAATTCCTCAGGCTCAGGCTGAAATTCTTCCTCTGCAGACCTCAGATGTCGATACAATTTATGAGCATGTAATCTATAAAATGGCTCTGACTAAAAATTATATCAAAGACAGAATAATGAAAGGATATACCGCCTCTATCAGAATAGATGGCAAATTAGTAGCATGGGTTCTTACATACGATGACGGAGCTATCGGATGTTTATGCGTGTTAGACGGATACAGAAATCAGGGACTTGGAACCAGTCTTTGCGCAAAACTGATTTTTAAAATAAGAAGAGAGGGAAAAACACCTTTTCTATATCTTGGCGACCAAAATAATAAAGAAGCCGAAACATTTTTCCTAAACCTTGGTTTTAAGAAAACTATTCCGGCTAATTGGTTATATCTTCACTAAAAAAAATGTAGCCGATAAACCGGCCACATATTTTAGTTAATCTTAATTTTTTACGGTTAAACTACCGGATTGATACTCAATTGAATTAGTACCTATATATAGATTGTAGTCTCCTGATTCTACTGTCCAATTCATATCTTTATCAAGAAGAGCCAGGTCTTTTGACCCCAAAGTAAATGTGACATTAACCGTTTCTCCTGATTTGATCAACACTTTCTTGAATGCCTTGAGCTGCTTTACAGGTCTAGCAATAGGCGAAACCGGCTTGTTTATATAAAGCTGAACTACTTCTTCGCCGTCGATACTTCCTGCATTAGTAACATTTACTGAAGCTGTTACCGATCCATTGGCAGGAATTTCCTTAGCGCTTAATTCAACTGGAGAATACGAGAACTTTGTGTAGCTAAGTCCATATCCGAAAGGATAAAGCGGAGCATTATCAATATCCAAATATCTTGAGACATATTTGGAAGTTGGACCGCCAAGCGCAACCGCGTTCATAGTATTGATAGGATTCATATATTTCGAAACACTCTGCTGAGTAAAATTCTCTATCCCTGCAGGTCTTCCGGTATTGAGATAGCTATAGAAAATTGGAATCTGTCCGACTGATTTCGGGAATGTAACCGGAAGTTTTCCGGAAGGATTATACTTGCCGAACATCACATCTGCTATAGCATTACCAGCTTCACTTCCAGGATACCATACCTCAAGGATTGCAGGTATATTCCTATCTTCCCAAACGAGTGTGAGTGGACGACCATTAAAAAGAACTAGAACGACAGGTTTACCTGTCTCATAAAGAGCTTTGAGTAGTTTCTGCTGAACGCCTGGGAGTCCGATTTCTGACCTTACAGCTGCTTCACCTGACATTGCGCTGCTTTCGCCTAGTACGGCAATTATTACATCTGCATTTTTTGCTATTTTGCATGCCGGTTCAATCATTGTTTCATCTGAGGTATTAATATCGCAGCCAGGCTGATAAAGAAGTTCTGTGCCTTCAGGAAGGGCATTTTTAATCCCCTGAAAAACTGATACAGTGGCGCTTCCATCACCAAGGCCAGACCATGGCCCGATTGGTTCAACTGTGCTTGTAGAAAGAGGTCCTACCACAGCAATCGTTTTCAGATCTTTTTTAAGAGGAAGCAGAGAGTTAGCATTTTTTAAAAGCACTATTGAGCGTTTTGCCACATCTCTGGCATCGTCTTTAATTGGTTGAGAAAGTACAATTTTGGCTTCTCTTTCGGAGTCGCAATATTTGTAAGGAGTCTCGAAAAGGCCCAGTTGGAATTTCTTTGTAAGAATATTTGCTACAGCTTTATTGAGGGTTTCTTCGGAAACTTTCTTTGCCTTGATTAGGTCAGGAAGTTGATTACTATAGGCGCTCGCCATCATATCAATATCCATTCCGGCATTTATGGACATTTCAGCTGCCTGCAACTGGGAACCTGCAACTCCCCAGTTGATCATTTCATTAATTGCATTCCAGTCTGAAACTGTTATGCCAGAGAAACCCCACTGTTTTCTGAGAACATCTGTCAAAAGTTGCTTATTTGCAGACATTGGAATCCCGTTAATGGGTGTAAACGCTGGCATAACAGAGGCTACTCCGGCATCAACTGTAGCTTTGAATGGAGGCAGATATACTTCGTTAAGAGTTCTTTCAGAAATATCAACTGTGAAATAATCTCTTCCGGCCTGTACGGCTCCATACCCTACATAATGTTTGGCTGTAGCCATAACAGAATCTTTTTCAGAATAGCCAGAGCCCTGGAAGGCCTTTACGCATGCAACTCCCATTACTGATGTCAAGTACGGGTCTTCTCCAAAACCTTCCACAATTCTTCCCCATCTCGGATCTCTTGCAATATCAAGCATAGGGGTGAAAGTCCAGCATATTCCTGAGGCTGAAGCTTCCATTGCTGCCGCACGCTGAGCTTTGGTAATCGCTTCAAGATCCCAGCTAGAAGCCATAGCAAGAGGCACAGGAAAGATAGTTTTATATCCGTGTATTACATCAAGTCCGAAAAGAAGAGGAATGCCCAAGCGTGACTGTTCGACGGCCACTTTCTGGTATTTGGCAACTTCATCGGCTCCGGTAATATTTAAAAGAGACCCGACTTTCCCTGCTTTAATGTAGGTAGTCACATCTATTTGTTCTCCGGCAGGACCGGTCAGCATGGTTCCTGAATACTGAACAAGCTGTCCTATTTTTTCCTCGAGAGTCATTTTTGAAATTAAATCTGCTACTTTTTTATCCACATCACCCTGCCCAAGGCATATGCTTGATAAAAAAGCAATTGTGAATGCTACTGCTAGTGCCATTAAACTTTTTTTCATCTAGTTACCTTTTTTTAGCTTTATTACTAATTAATCAACGACGATAACTAGATGATAGTATATTTGAAGAAATTTGTAAGAGTAAATTGAAAAGTGGCGGAGAGAGAGTGAGCTACCTTAATTTTAGTTTCCTACTCAAAATCCCCTAGGCTCTAGTTTTATAAGCTCAAAAGTATCGGATTTGGCTGACCTTAAGCAAAAAATATAATCTTGTTAAAACGGTACTTTTTGGTGCTTTGAAGTCTCCAAATGGTACTAAATGGCACCCTTTTAAAACTGTGCATTTGAACTCATTTTCTATTCTCTAATATTATAACTTGAGGAATTACATTTTCCAGTCTTCACAGAAAAACAGTCTTCACAGCGTCAACGCTATTGCATTTTATCGCCTCTGTCCATGTTCAGATATGAATGAAACAAAACAGGGCTTTATTCTGCACGCAATTAATTTGCTCCAAAAGTATCTCTCTTCTACTGCTTAGAATTTCAATAAACAGGGGGGCAAGGATCCCCATCAGTCTCTCGGATACAGGAATCCTTCAGAAATTCACTATAAG
The DNA here is from genome assembly GCA_037127655.1 of Lentisphaerota bacterium. Lineage (GTDB taxonomy): Bacteria > Verrucomicrobiota > Lentisphaeria > Victivallales > GWF2-38-69 > GWF2-38-69. The sequence goes on along the minus strand of JBAXXY010000123.1, from coordinate 139 downwards.
AGAGAGGCAGCATGAAAACCCAAAGAATGGACCAAAGGACGGTAGACGCTTGCCTGCTCGCTTTTTCCGCCATTGCGACGAGCAAAAAAACCATTCTCACGGCGTGCGTGCAGGCTGCGCTATTGAAGAACCAAGAAAT
>JBAXXY010000122.1:0-8010 GCA_037127655.1 Lentisphaerota bacterium | reverse complement strand
CTGCATAACTGTATCAAGAGAAATATTAAGGGAAGGAAATATCCATATTCTTGATGGTTGCATTTCTCCTCAAGCAGCGGCAGGGAGAATTAAAATAGCAAATGAGCTGAGAAACAATGAGGAGAACTGGAATGATTATTTTAAGGACAGCACAAACAGAACTAATTCTGATTATAATTCTTGGCTGGATTGGTTTAATCAAAATCAGCCTAGAATGGATGAAGGCTCATTTGATGCATCTTGGTTCACAGGTTTCGGTGATTTTCTTGCTAGTCTGAATGAGGGCGATGTTCCTCTCCCTCCAAATCTTTCTCCTGCCGCATTAAATGCCGTACTGAGCGCTAATAAACGACTTAATGAACTCAACGGCAACATGGCTTACGGCCGCAAAGACCCTATAGCTGTTGATCTGGACTGGGATGGAGTGGAGACAGTTTCCTTCAAGGAAGGCGTCAACTTCGACCTGAACAAAGACGGTATCAAAGAAAAGACAGGCTGGATAGCTGCAGATGATGGTCTGCTTGTCATGGATAGAGACGATAACGGCACGATAGACAATGGTGGCGAACTCTTTGGAGATCAGACACCATTAAAAGACGGCAGCATCGCCGCTACAGGATACCAAGCACTGGATGAACTTGATACAAATAAAGATGGATACATAACCAAGGAAGATACTGACTTTGACAAACTACAAGTCTGGCAAGATCATAACCAGGACGGAGTATCTCAATATGATGAACTCTACAGCCTGACTGATGCAGGGATATCAAAAATCAATCTAGACTACAAGACAGGTGCAGGAGAAGACGAACAGGAGAACATCCAGACAAGAATCGCCTCTTTTGAGTTTACAGATGGAAATATCGGAACAACAGCCGAATATCTTTTTAGTACCAATAATATCGACACAGAGAATAGTGACTTCTCCAATGTCTCAGACGAGGTTAAAGCTCTGCCATATCTGCGCGGTTTCGGATTAGTTACCGACCTGCATCATGCAATGGCGAACGATGCTGCCCTCAAGCAAATGGTAGAAGAGTTTGTTAATTTCGGAAATACTCTTACCACAGAGGGCACAAAGAACACAGAGGCTAACAACAATCAACCGTCAACTATCAACGGCATCCTGAATGCCAAGTTCGAGGCAGCTTAACCATAACAAATTAAGAGAGAACATTATGTTTGAAATTAGCAAAAAACAATGCCGGAGTTTTACGAGACTTTTTATAAGAGATAAATGGAGGTCTTTTCCTGTAATAGTATTAGCAATCGTTATCTTTCTATTAGTAGGAGTATCGGAAAATTACTCTCAACTCAATGCAGATACTGTTGCCCATAGCTTAGTTGATAACAATCAAAGTAGCGATTCTAGAATAGAAATAACTCATAGCAAAGAAACTAAAGATAAATTTCGGTTTGAAGATTATAAATCACAGAGAAAACTTAATTGGGTCTTATATCGCCTTTCATTCAAACAGAATGCTGAATCCCTAATCAATATACTGCAAAAAGCAGGAGCTAAATGCGAATACTTATCTCCAAACTCAACTCGGTGTAGCTATGCCATGGGTGAAGGTAGTTCTAAATCTCAAGTATATGTGGATATTGTGACAGATGGCAAAAAATACTCTATCTACTGCTCTATGTTTAATATAAAACAAGATATTAACCAGAATACAGCGTCTTCTTGTGATAGCAAGGAAGAATTCAAGTTTGAAGATTATAGATCTGAAGAAGAGCTTACATTAGCTCTGCATAAGCTGTTTCCTTTTGGATCAAGCTCTCAGAATATGATAGATGCCATTCAGAAAGCAGGGGCTGAGTGTAAATATTCATCACCAAGTCTAGTCGTTTATATTTATGTAGAGAAAAATGATAAAGCCATTTTTGTGCAGGAAATACACAACATTATAGAAATATTCATAGATAACAACGGCAAAATATTAGCCTACAGCTGTCGTATGATGATTCTAGCCTTATAGCCATGATATAAAGATACCGAAATTTGCTACCCTAGAACAGAAAATCAGGAGAAATGAAATGAGTAACGAAGCAAGAATAGAATTGAAAGCTAAAAGATTAGGAGAAATCCCGGGAAAGGGAGAATACTATCACTTATATTATGTTAAAACGGATAGTAATGGAAAACAAACGAGAATAGATGGTTTGCCTTCTAAGACAACAACCACCGCATCTGGTGCTTTAGTAGAAGCAGCAACAGGTGATACTGATAATGGAACACTTATTTTTAATACTAATAATTACGAAAGAAATAACGATCCATCCGTAGTTGTCGCTACTGGTTCTGATGAGGATATCAATAATTCATTTGAGAAATTAACAGACGAAGCTCATAAAATAGAAGATGCTAATTATGATTACAATGCTCTTTATAAGAATTCTAATTCTGGCGCATATACTATGGCGAAAGCTACAAACTTGCCATTCCAGCTTCCAAAAGATGCTAATGGTGAGGAAGTATGGGCGCCCGGATATGATCATGATCTTAATGATCCATTATTTCTTACTGACCCTGCTTCATATTTGGAAGATATGACGCTTGATGCATTTGAGGCTTTTTATAATGGTTTTGGAAGCGCTCAAGGGGCATTTGTTGAACAGCCGCGCAGGGATCCGATTACTGTAGATTTGGACAATGACGGGATAGAGACAATAGGCAAGGATGAGAGCAAGGCATATTTCGATCTTGACGGGAACGGAACAATAGAGAAGACTTCATGGATCAAATCAGATGACGGCTTCATTGTTATGGATAGAAATGCCAACGGGACAATAGATAACGGCAGAGAGTTGTTTGGAGATGCTACTATTCTGAAGACTGGGCGGAAAGCTTCTACAGGTTTTGAGGCATTGGCAGAACAGGACACAAATGCTGATGGAGTTATAGACAAGAATGATGAGAACTTTAGCAATCTGAGAGTCTGGCGCGATTATAACCAGAACGGGATATCGGAAGCGAACGAACTGGAAACGCTTGAAGAAGAGAGAATAGAGAAGATTCATCTCGACTATCTGACTGTTAATGCCGATGATGGGAAAGGCAATATCCAGACCAGGACATCTGGTTTTGAGTTTACTGACGGCTCAATGGGATTAACCGGAGAATTCCTCTTTGACAGAAATGTCATCGACACTCAGAACAACGACTTCTCAGATGTTTCAGCTGAAATCAAATCATTGCCCTACATGCGTGGGTTTGGAGAAGTCACAGACCTGTATCACGCTATGGAACAAGATTCTGTCCTTAAAACGATGGTGGAAGAGTTTGCCGGATATGCAGATCAACAGGCAAACAGCCTTAATTATAACAATATTGGCACAACACTCAAAAATAAGTTTGAAGAGATAGTATTCAGATGGGCGGGATCTGATACGATAGATTCTACTAGCCGCGGAGGAAATATAGACGCCAGACGGTTTGCCGTCTTGGAAAAGTTCTTTGCAGAAGGTTTTGAAGGCTTTGGAGCGGTAGGAACAGCGGAAAGAAGTTCAAACACAAATGCCGCTGCAGCTTAAACTAACAAAAAGAAAGGAAAAAATATTATGGAAAAAGAAAAGTATTATGTCTCCACGCTAGGATTAACTATAACACAATTGTTTTTGTTTTTTATAATCTTAGCCGTGCTAAATTTTCTTAAGTTTAATATTTCTAGCAATTTAGAAATAAATTTGCTTATCATTGGCAGCATAAGCTATTTGATTGCTAATATGCTAGCCATAACTATAACTTTCTTATTTGTTTTCAGGTCAAAATGGTACTGGTTTATTCAAAAAGAAGCATTGAGAAGCATAATAATTAGTTTTGCCATCCAAATGCTATTAATATATTTACTAACTTTCTGCTTTGGTGGACCAAATATTTGGGGAGTTTTAAATCTCATTTTATCTCTATTGATTGGATTCATCTTATCAATAGGTTTCTATTGGATACTCTCCAAAGTTAAAAGAATAGGAATAAACATAGAGATAACTCAACCAATGGATTCGACAATTACTTTAGCTTTTTTGCAATCTTTATTTCCACTTATGGTTGTGGTGGTTTTCTGGATTCTAGGTTTCTATTTGTATCGCTGGGGATGGTACCCAGGGAATAAAATATTTGGTATTATTTTGCTTGTTCTTTATTTTTTATCTAATGTTTTGGCTACAATTCTCGTTATTTTATCAAAAAAGCATTTACATCCATTTCCAACTAGGGCGATATGGGTAAACACTAGCTGGAACTTTTTTCTCCAAATAATAATAATTTTTTTTATCAATTATTTTATAACTATGGTACTTCCTTCTCCGTGTACATACAAAGAAATATTACATCATGCTAAACAAGCCATTGTCCCAATGTGTTGGTCATTTACTCTCTGCTTCTTAAGTACAATAGGAACTTGTTGGATAGTGAATAAAATAACAAATGAAAGAGGAGAATAAGCTATGGAACCCAAGTACACAGCAACAATTTATAGTGATAGTACCGCTAATATTACTGATGGTACTAATGGTAGATTCATTCATACATGGATGGAAATATCTGATGGAACAAATACAAAAGTTTATTCGTTTGAAGCAGAAAGTGATTATGAAGCTATTGCACCCGGAGCAAGCGAGGGGCGTTTTAAAGATGCAGGAGAAACCCAAGCTAGAAGAGATGCCAGTACAAAACAGACCTTTGACATAACAAAGGAAGATTATGATACAAAAATTCCAAATAAAGCAAAAGCATTGGAACATAGTGACTATCAACTTCTCCCTGAAGGCAATGCCAATAATTGCGTAACAATGACTAATGAGCTTGCAAAAATCGCAGGAATCAAAGTATTAGATGGAATACAAAGCCCCATAATAGCAGCTAAAATTCTCGATTATTTAAAGAAAAATGGAAAAGACAGTCTTAATGACCCAGCTGTTTTTGAAAAAGTTAGAAACCAATTAGAGGGAAAATTAGACGGTCCGTACTCTTCCAGCCTTTCCATAGGGGCACTTGATGCGATAATGGCAGCGCATAACGGTTTTGCACAGAGCAAAACATCTTCCGTGCCAGTGAGAAGAGACCCGATCACTGTGGATTTAGATGGAGACGGGATAGAGACAACCGGTACTGATAATGGAGTATATTTCGACCTTGATGGAGATAGGCTTAAGGAGAAGACAAGCTGGGTAGTTCCAGATGATGGCTTTATAGTCATGGACAGAAATGGCAATGGCACTATTGATTCGGGTAGAGAATTGTTCGGAGATGCTACTATCCTAAAGACAGGACAAAAGGCTTCTACGGGTTTTGAGGCTCTGGCAGAACAGGACACAAATGCAGACGGTGTCATAGACAAGAATGATGAGAATTTCAGCAATTTAAGAGTCTGGCGAGATTATAACCAGAACGGGATATCGGAAGCGAACGAACTGGAGACGCTGGAAGAGGAAAGGATCAAAAAGATTCATCTGGATTATCTGACTGTTAATGCTGACGACGGGAAAGGGAACATCCAGACGAGGACATCGGGTTTTGAGTTTACTGACGGTTCGAAAGGGGTGACTTCGGAATTTCTCTTCAACAGAGATACGATTGATACGCAGAATAATGATTTTTCGAATGTTTCAGACGAGATTAAATCACTGCCATATATGCGAGGTTTCGGACAGGTCACAGACCTGTATCATTCAATGGCTTTGGATTCTTCGCTTAAGACAATGGTGGAAGAGTTTGTAACCACGAATGGCACGAATTTCTCGAATATAGCTTCAGAGCTTTCAGAAAAGTTTGAGGCTATACTTTTCAGATGGGCGGGAGTTGACACGATCGCAGCTGACAGCCGCGGAGGAAATATTGATGCCAGACAGCTTGCTGTTCTGGAAAAGATGTTTGCGGAAGAGTTTGAAGGATACGGTGTTGTAGAAACAGCGGAAAGAAGTTCAAATCCAAATACTGCCGCCGGGGCCCAACTTAACCAGGTATATGACGATTTATCTCAAAAATTATACAACAACTTTATCATCGAGTCCTACTTAAAAGAGTATGTGATGTTGGGCGCAGTTGAGAGGCAAAACGATGGGACAGTGAGGATCAATGAAGAGATTGCTGGTTTTATCCTCAATTATCAGAAACAGCCGACCAGTCCCAATCCCCTAAATCCGCCCCCCGAGTTTAAGGTCAAATTTTATGCGTTAGTCAATACATTAAAAGCATTTGCTCCTGAAGAAGCAGGAAAATTTGTAGATTATTTTGCCAGTAAAGGAGATACCGACTATACAGAAGGCTTAAAGAGCTTGATTCCTGGAATGATGTTAGGAACCAAAGATGATGATCATTTGACTGGAACTGCACTTAATGACGATATTTTTAGCTTAGATGGAAATGATGAAATTCTTGCCGGATCAGGAGATGATACAATCTTTTCAGGCAAAGGTGATGATATAGTCAAAGGAGAGGTGGGGAATGATACAATTTTTGCGGGCGATGGAAATGATCAGCTCTATGGAGGAAAGAATGATGATACCCTTTATGGAGGAAAAGGAGATGATTATCTAGAAGGTGGAGAAGGGAACGATACTTATGTCTATACGAAAAGCGACGGGAATGATACAATTGTTGACTATAATTATGTATGGACAATGGAAGAGAATAGGAATGGGAAACTTAAGCTAATTGGACTTGAAACTGATGATATAGCAGAAGTCCAAAGGGAAGGAACAGATCTTGTAATAAGTTTCAAGTCCTTAGAATCATCCTCTGATAGTATTCGATTAAAGAACTGCTTTCGCTATTACGCTGGAGATGATTCTACAATTAAAGGATACTACGACTGCACAATTGGAGAAGTCGAATTTGCTGACGGCACGAAATGGGATTATCGCCATTTAGTGGATCAAATTCCTAAAATATACGGGACTTCTTCTAATGACATTATTAACGGGACTGCCAAAAGCGATATAATTCATGCAGGCGCTGGTGATGACACAATATTTAGTGGTGGTGGCGATGACACAGTTTTTGGCGGTATTGGTAAAGACATAATTTCTGGGGAGAGTGGTAAAGATGTGCTCTATGGAGAAGATGGCGACGATACACTAACCGGAGGCGCTGGTGATGATCAAATTTACGGGAATAATGGCAACGATCTTCTGTATGGAGGCGACGGTAATGACAGTCTTCAAGGTGGAGAAGGAAGTGATACCATTTATGGTGGAAAAGGAGATGATTACTTAGATGGGATAGAAGAAGGATGGGATCTAGGCGACATGGGAAGCACCAATATCCTTGATGGTGGAGAGGGGAATGATACAATATCAGGCGGGAATGGTAACGATGTTCTGATAGGTGGGGACGGCGGCGATATTATCAGAGGAAGGGAAGGAAATGATTTATTTGATGGAGGCAAGGGTAACGATACTCTTAACGGAGGCGATGGCAATGATACTTATATTTACCGTCGCGGTGATGGAAGTGACATAATCATAGACCAAAACATTAAATACAGCTCCAGTCAGGAATGGAGTTACGATAGACTTAAGTTTGAAGACATTTTGTCGTCGGATGTAGAGAATATAGTTAAAGATGCTTCTGATCTGGTAATACAGATTAAAGCTACGGAATCTATTCCCAGTGGAAGCGTAAGAATCAAAGATTGGTTTATATCTCGTGATAAATACGGCTATGATATAAACAATAAGATCGAAGAAATAGAATTTGCAGATGGAACAGTGTGGGACTCGGCCTTAATCGAATCAGAAAAAGTTTATGGCAGCAGCGGAAATGATCTTATGACCGGAACAGATAGCAGTGATAAGATTTATTCATTAGACGGAGATGATGCTATTTCTGCAGGGAAAGGGAATGACCTTGTAGAAGCGGGAAATGGAGATGATATTCTCTCAGGAGAGGCTGGAAACGATATTCTCAACGGAGGAGAGGGCAGTGATACTTATATCTATCGCCGAGGAGACGGAAATGATACAATAATTGATTACAACGATAGGCAGAATAATCCCATATCC
>JBAXXY010000121.1:0-8024 GCA_037127655.1 Lentisphaerota bacterium | reverse complement strand
GATTTAAAGAGTCTGGGTGAAGGAAAACATCAGATGCCTAACGATCTAGGGTACATAGGGATTGATAAAGTTATGGCAAGAAGCAAAGAAGGCGCCTTCCTTGAGGCTCATAAAAAGTACATAGATATTCAGATTCCATTTAATCTCACAGACACCATGGGCTGGAAAAGCGTTTCTGAATGCAAAGGTATCCAGATTCCCTACAATGAAGAGAAGGATATTATGTTCTACTCAGATGAAGTGGATTTTTATATTCCTGTAAACCCTAATCAATTTATTATCTTTTTTCCCGGCGATGCACATACTCCTATTATCGGAGAAGGCTTGATTCATAAGGCAGTGATCAAAGTTAAACTCCAGTGACAAAGCGATAATTGGCGCGGCAAGTTTGCAGCATATTATTTAAAACCTTCATTCAAACAAATAAGCAAAACTTAACAGCATTGCAATCCTCCAACGCTGTATTGTAAGGGTATAATGCTTCACTGCAGACTTACTTTGCTCCATTGCAGATATACATTGTAACGCCGTAAACATACAATGCTTCATTGCAGACCTGCAATGCGCTGTTGTAATACTACAATGGACTGTCGTAAACCTGCAATACGGCATTGTAAGTTAGCATTTCTCCTCTGAATACCTGTAAAATCTGTGCATTTTCAGAAAAAATGGAAATAAAACGATAAAAGATGAGGCTGGAGGCTTTGCGGCTTCTTATTTGATGTCATAGAATTGAGCTAAACAGCATTATACAAATAAAAGGGATAAGTTATGAAATTAGCTTTCTGGAAGAAATCAAATAAACCGAAAGAAATCATTTTTCATGATCAAGAACCAGAACATGAACCACACGAAGAATCTTCATTGGTTAAACTACATATCACAGATTCTATGGTTTTTTGGCTTTTTATCCTGGGCGTCATCGGAATTATAATAAATTGCATCCTCTTATATTCTTTACATAATAAAGTTACTTTAATGAGTAAAGATAATGCTATTACATATGATGTAATGAATAAAGCAGCGCGGATCATGGATCAAAATAGCGGAACTTTTTATGCAAAAAAGATTACTCCCGATTCATTAGAAAACAAAAACACCTTTAATCAGTCAGTTACGCTGATTGAAAAACAAGCTAGCGATTTGGTAAAAGAGAGAGATGGTCTTGCTAAAACTCTCAGCTCTATTTCAGAAGAAATAGATGTTGATAATCAACAAAAAGAGTCTTCACTTACGGATTTAAGCTCATATGAAAAATCTTCAAATACTGTTGCTGAAATGTCGAAGAAGTCTTTGGATGCCAACAGCGAATTTGCTTCATGTTTTTTGGCTATAGCTAAGGTTCTAAAAGTTTCAATTCCTAATAAGAGCGCTTTTATTTCGGCCTCGAAATTAGCTGTTGATCAAGATGTGCTCAAATCAGTTGCTAATGAAATAGCAAGCAATTATCAGCAAATGAATAAATTGAAAAATGAAATAGACCAAAAAGATGCTAAGATTGCTAAACTTACTGCTTCGCTCAAGGTTAGTAATTCTGCTGAAAAAAACAATGATGAATTCAAGGAACTCTATAAACAGCAAAGAAAAGAATCAGAACTTCTCAGAATCGAAAATGAAGAACTTAAGAATGCTAAATTGAACAATGCTGAAGAGTCTCAAAGTAATTCTGAAGAAAACCTAATAAATCCCAAAAGCAATGCATCTCTCATAGAATACAAATACGCAACTTTAGAGGCTAACACAAAAGCGCTTACAAAAGTATCTATAGGGAAATATAAACGCGGAGATATCTTATTTATCAAATTACATTTGATAAAAGTCGATTATGGAAGCGGCATTATCCAAAAAATATCTGATGCTGATGCTAATAAACTATTTATCATTAGTAATACTCTACTATGTTATTACAATACAAAAACACAAAATTATAGCCCTCTATTGACGCTTAATACCGGTGAATCAGGGAAAACTATAAAATACTTGTGTCAGGAAGATTTTGAAGAACTATTTTTAGTATATAAGCCAGACTCAGGGAGTAATTTCAAAGGCTTCCTAGATTATTATTATTGGAAATAATAAAATAAAGGATCTACCCAAATATATTTCAAATCAGTCAATGGGAACACGAAATCAAGAATGAAATATGATTAAAGTTATCCTGGTTGAGTTGCGACACAAGTAATTAGAGTAAAGTGAGGTTAAATACATGAGCGGTTATTTTAGTTCAGAAGAGCTTTCATCTCTTCTGGAGATCAAAGAGAAGATATATGAAGGGCAAGATTTGCCTTTGATATTAGATGCATGTGATAAGGCAGGAAAATTGAAGTGCGACTTTCCTCTGCTTTACGCAACGGTATTACTTGCGACGCATGGGAGAAGAGAGCAAGCTTTCTCTATCTATAATTCTGGCAAACTGAAAGATCCTTTTGCAGATGAATTTTTCCGTTACCTGAAGAAGAATGGTTCAGTCGAACCCAAAGTAGTCGTTTTCAAATCATCTCTTCCTTATGATGCCTGGGTTAAAACAAACCTATTCAAGATAGAACTCGAAAACACGCTTAAGACTATTGGCACATTTTTTGAAACTATATATGAAGATTGCGAGAGCGTAAATATCCTTGACATCGGACCAGGCAATGGAAAGATGACTGCGCAGATTATAAATCATATTTTGAGTAAAAGAAAAGTTAAGAGAGTAAACCTTGTCCTTCTCGATAAGTTTCCTGCAATGCTTGAAGCGGCAAAAAAATTCTGCGAAGAAACTATTAATGCTGAAGTTAAAGTCGAAACAATCTGTTGTCCTGCTCAAAGCCTAAGGGAAGAGAATATCGCCAAGCTTAAGAGTTTTGCTCCATTCTGGACTACGATTTGCTCAAGATCAATCCATCACATGCCGTCAACATTGAAACTTGAGCTTCTCAAGAAACTGAAAACCCTTACAAAATCTCTTCTTTTAGTCGAAATGAACAGCACTCATGACTTGCCTGAAAAGGATTCTCCAGATCTTATCTACTCAATCACAAAAAGTTATGGACTCATATTCAATGATATTAATAATAGTCCTCTAACCCAAGAGGAAAAGCTTGCATCTATTGATGATTTTCTTCTTGCTGAAGCGCTCTTTATGATAGGAAAAGAAAGAGCAGACCGAATAGACTACCACGCGACTGAGGAAGAATGGAGAAATCTTGCAGTTAAAGCCGGATTCAAAATCGCAGTTACCGAACCTTCTGCTGTCTATCCTGACGGAGAAGCTCATTATTTTACAATGATAATGAAATAATACTGGAGTGTAATTATAACAGTAATGTGCGGGAGGGTCGAAGTCCACTTCGACTGTATTAGGCTTCAGAGGACTGATGCCATCCCTTTTAGGTTTATTGGATGCAAGAATATAAATAACAAACCAATGTCATTGAATTAAGGTAGGGACGGTTCTCCGCAACCGTCCGTAAAGAGCGGTCAGCTCGGAGATCTGACCCTACCAAAATCCGAATACAGAGGCGATTGAATAATAAACAAATATATTAGGGAGTTTGATAATGGAGCATCTGGAGTTTTGGTTCAGCATCAAAAATATTATGGTTCACATCCCGTTAGGGACGGGTTATGACTTGTCTTATATCGAAGCAGTAGGAACAGTCTTCGGGCTTCTGTGTATCTGGTATGCCAGCAAAGAGAAGATCATTAATTATTTCTATGGTTTAATCAATGTGGCTCTTTTCTGCATTATATTTTACCAGATTCAGCTCTATGCCAATATGCTTCTGCAACTCTATTTCTTCGTGATAAATATTTATGGATGGTATGCCTGGAGCAGACAGAGCAGTGATAGTTCTGCGGCTCTGAAAGTTAGATGGATGTCCAAATCAAAAACTATTACAACTGTCATCTCTGCCATAGTATGCATAATAGTCCTTGCTCTTTTTATTAATCCAATCTTTTACTCTCTTACTAAAGCTGCCGTTTATATAGTGAATCTTGCAGGTGTTAACCTTGCAGTTCCGCCTCTCATTCCTGATCCGAATCCAATCCTGGATTCGACAGTGACTATACTCTCTCTGATAGCGATGATACTGATGACCAGAAAGTATGTAGAAAACTGGATAATGTGGTTTCTCATAGACATTCTGAGCATAATATTGTACTCAACGCAGGGGGTCTATGTGATAGCATTAGAGTATGTACTGCTTACTTTTATAGCAGCGAGCGGAACGATAAACTGGATAAAAACTGCAAAGAAAAACAAGGAGATTTAAGCTATGAAACAACCGCATATTAATTGTGATGAAAACGATATTCACCCAAGAGTAATAGTTTGCGGCGATCCTGCCAGAGTCGAGAGGATTGCGAAACTTGGGCAGAACCCGAAGTTTATCTCATCAAATAGAGAATTTACTGTTTATGAGTCCTTCTGGGAAGGCTTGCCTTTTACTATATGCTCAACTGGCATCGGAGGCACTTCTGCTCTTATAGCTATGGAAGAACTTATAAAATGCGGGATGAAAGCGGTCATAAGAATCGGAAGCGCAGGTTCTCTCCAGAAGAATATTCACAATGGAGAACTCATAATCGTAGAAGGTGCTGTTCGTTGCGACGGAGCATCGAGAATGTATGTGGGCCCGGAATATCCGGCTGTATCGGATATGGACTTAGTTCAGTTGATTAAGGAGAACTTGTCAGATTCAGGGATCACTTTTAGCAAAGGAGTAGTTTACTCCCACGACTCTTTCTACACGGACAGGGAAAACGACATCTGCCGTTACTGGTCGTCTTTTGGCGTGCTTGGAGCAGATATGGAAACAGCTTCTATAATCACTCATGCCAGATTTAAGAATATTAAAGCCGCTTCTATCCTGAATGTCGTCGTAGAATTTACAGCTTGTCCTGGAGAAGGTATAGGTGACTATAAAGACTCAAATACCGATTTGCTCAAGAGCGAAGCTATCGCATCTACAGCCGCCTTTTATGCGCTTTCCAAGCTGAATATTTAACAGCAAGTCTCATCTTTATGTACTCCAAGGTAATAAACTCCAAGGGCAATTGTCGTTCCAAGATAGGCTCCTGCGATGATGTCGCCAAGAAAATGAAGATTGTTCAATAAAAGAGCTCCTGCCATAATAAGTATCATGAGGATTGAGATGATTCTTAGTTTCGGATAGAACAGCATAATAGATACCATCCCAAGGCATATCATTGTCATGTGCCCAGATGGGAAAGAATCAGCCCCAAGTTTAAAGAAGTGGAAACCGTAACTTTCAGGATTCACTAAGAATCTGAGTTTACCAGAGCTGAACATAAGAACTGTATTCCGTCCAAAAAAGAACTTCAGGCAATCTTTGATGAAAAACCCAAATACGACACATAAAGATAATTGCCTTATAAACATCCAGAATTTGAGTTTGTCAAAGTCCATTAGCCTTAGAAAATAGTAGATTACAAAAATAGGTATCATGCATAAATAGGCGCATAAAGTAAGATAGGTTCCCAGGTGAGCATTCTTTTTAATATTTTCTGGAGAGTATAATAGCCCGTGCATTGTTGATGCGACTTCTCTATCAAAAAACAGTATTGAAGCAGCAGTGAGGACAACAACAATAGGAAAAGTGATCGCCAGATATTTAATACAAGTCTTCATTTTTTATAGCTTTGAAAATTTCATGATATTAAGGATGGTTTCGACGGCTTTCTCCATGGATTCAAGGACGACGAATTCATATCTTCCATGACCGTTATGAGCGCCAGTAAAGATATTAGGGCAGGGCAGACCCATGTAGGAAAGCCTGGCTCCGTCTGTGCCGCCTCTTATGGGAATGATATCAAGTTCGACTCCTGCGGCTGAAACAGCTTTTTTGGCAAGATCAATGATATGCATGACGGGTTCGATTTTTTCTCGCATATTGTAATACTGGTCTTTGAGCTCAAGTGATATTAATTCTTTGCCGTATTGGGAGTTAAGGAAATAGACAATGTCGCTGATTTTTTTCTTTCTAGCTTCAAACTTAGTTTTGTCGTGATCTCGAATGATGTATTCGAGAGTCGTTTCCTCAACAGTTCCATTGAATTTTATCAGATGGAAAAAACCTTCATAATTTTCGGTATGTTCCGGGCGTTCTTCGTTTGGTAGAATGCTATTCAGTCGCTCAGCTATATGGATTGAATTGATCATTTTATTTTTTGCCGAACCCGGATGGACATTGCGCCCCTGGATTCTGATTTTTGCGTGAGCAGCATTGAAGTTTTCAAATTCAATTTCGCCGATTCTTCCGCCGTCAATAGTATAGGCAAAGTCAGCGGCGAAAGTTTTTACATCGAACTTGTCTGCGCCTCTGCCTATTTCTTCATCTGGAGTAAAACCTATTTTTATTGTGCCGTGTTTAAATTCAGGATGATCTTTAAGGTAGTGAAGAGCTTCCATTATTTCTGCAATGCCTGCTTTATCGTCGGCTCCCAGGAGGGTTTCTCCGTCTGTAGTGATAAGAGTTTTTCCGATATATTCTTTCATCTCAGGAAAATCTTTCGGAGTGAGAGTGAACTTGCCTTTTCCACCCAGATTTATATCTTTGCCATCATAGTTATCTATTAGTTGAGGATTAACATTTTCTCCCGTCAAGTCAGGTGCTGTGTCCATGTGTGCAATAAGTCCGATAACAGGATATTTATCAGAAGAATTGGCAGGAAGAGTTGCGCACAAATAGCAGTGCTCATCAAGTCTTATATCTGTCAAACCAAGTTCTCTTAGTTCAGCTTCAAGAACTTTGGCAAGGTTAAACTGTTTTTGCGTACTAGGACAGGTATCAGAGGAGGAATCTGAACGAGTGTCTATCTTTACATATCTGATGAAGCTTTGGAGCAGTCTTTTATTCATCGTAATCCTTGTTTATTTTTATCTGCAAAAGTTTTGTAATCTTCTATAGTATTGATGTTAAAGAAAGTGGAGTCAGTGTCCAGATAGCTAACTTTTACTTTATTAAAAAAAGCCCTGATCTGTTTAGAGGTCTTGAGTGTTTCGGCTATGGCAGGAAGAGTTTTTTTGTCATAGACTGCAAAAAGCGGTTCGATCATATTATCTTTGTGTTTGGGGATTACAACATCTGCGTCTCTGGATGATTCTAATAGTCTGTATATCAGATTTAAATCTATTTCTGGAAGGTCGCAGGCGACAATGAAGTTTTTCTGGGTTTCCGATTTCAGAAGGCAGCTGTAAATGCCCATCAAAGGACCATGTTCATCTTCGTTGTCCTTTATAACAGTCAAGTTTAGATAGGAGAATTCATCGGGCTTGTTTGAACTTAAGATTATCTGGCTGAAAATGGGTGAAAGTTGCATAACAGCATTCTCGATTAAAGGCATGCCATTGATTTTGAGTTTTGTTTTATCTTCACCCATTCTGGTGCTTTTACCGCCAGCCAGGATTATGCAGGAAGCATCAGTTTTGAAGTACCATCTATCATTTTCAAAGGAAATTCTGTTCAGATCGAAGTCGAATCCCTTTTCTACAGAGAGAAGAGTAACTTTTTTATCAGATTGATGTTCAACCGCCTTACATGAATTCTTGATGTTTGTATTACCTGAGCGGTTTAGAACGAAAAAGAGTCCTGGTTCGAGAACTGTTCGCAAACTATTTGACTCGCAGACAATTGGGACATCAAATCCGTGAAGAGTTTCTATTTCTTTCAAAAGAGCCGAAGCCCCTTCTTTGAGCGCTCCATCTCGGACTCTGAGCCAATAAACTGCTTCTGCTCCGGCTCTGAGCATCCTCGATGTGTCTTTTGGGCTATTTGAGTCGGTTTCATGAGTTAGGCAGAAATTTCCGGAAAGAGAAGAGCAAACGCCACAGCCCTGTCCGCCTCTTGGGCAAGTGCCATGATCATCATCTTTAACAGTGGTGACTTTTACGCCGATAACCTTGTGTCCAGCTAAAGTGATTTGTTTAATTATGGAGCAGGCAAACTCTGTTTTTCCGACATTTCTATCTGCCGCTCCGATCAGAAATAAATTCTTTGAACATAACATTCTAGTTT
>JBAXXY010000120.1:0-8229 GCA_037127655.1 Lentisphaerota bacterium | reverse complement strand
TCAGACACATCTCCACCGTAGTGGTGAGCAAGAGCCAAGGAACCGTTGAAGTCAGCGATCTTGTTAGTGTCAAAATACTTGTCTTTAGCATCTACATTGCCGTTTTCTAAAAACCAATTAAGTTCGTGGTTCGTAATTCCTGATTCGTAATTCGTAATTGTATTTCCAGTATGGTCTGAAGAGGCGTGGACATTGATTTCGGACGGATGGACTATCGCGTCAATGTTTTCAATTAGCTGATGACCTGAAGCTGTGGAATCCAAATTAGAAGTTAAGAGGTCAATAGAACCATCTTTAGCAAGAACATCATTTAGAGAAGCGAAGAAAGCGCTCTGTTCGGGAGTTGAAAGAACTGAATCGGCAGTAAGAGTCTGTGAATCTGTGAGCTTGATGCTTCCATCAACATTGTGTTCTTCAGCAACGGCAAAACCAATCGAACCTGCCTTCTCTCCATTAAGGGCAGTCTTTATATCAGAAAGAAGAGAGTCAAGATTTTCACCGGGAGCAAGTTTTACTACTATGGTGTTTGCATTAGCGGAGTTTTCCAGAGCGTTGAAATTCTTGATCATCTCCGAAACGACAAGCACATTCGGGGCTGAACTGTGATCCAAAGTATCACTATGGCCGGTAATGCCGTCAATGTACGCCTGAGTCTCGGCAGATGAAGCTTGGGCGTGTGAGGCGGAACTATTATCGGCATGTGTTTGCCCCGTATCGACATTGTGCTGAACATCGACTGCGGTATGCGAAACATCAGCACTGCTTGTATCCGTATTATCAGCATTAGCCGCATGAGTATCTGTTGCCTGCATTTCTGCGACAACAGCTTCGGCTGTCTGTACGGCGGCGGCGCCGTCAAACAAAATCCTCTGTTCCAGTTCGTATATTGCCATAATTTTAAATCCAAATTTTAGATTTTAGATTGCTGATTTTAGATTGAAGCACAACACATTCACTTTTCACTTTTAGTTATTCACTTTCTCCTACTGTTCGATCCTTCCAGCTGGTTGATTCTGCTGAATATCAAAACTCTCGTCGCCCGGCATATTGTCAAACTGCTGATTGTCGCCCTGAGTCTGAGGAGCATTAAGTTCCTGAACATTGACTTTGTTCTGGTCGAGATTGTATAGAGTCTGATTAGTAAGGTCGCTGTTACCTGAAGGATTTACTTCAGCTGAATCCAAAGTGTTGTTGTCGGCATTCTTCTGGGTTTCTATGTCAATATTTCCCTTTCCAGATGGAGTATATTCTTCAGGCGTTACGAGATTGCCAGACATATTCTGAGTCATTTCAAGGTTGATTGTGCTTTCATAGGATTTGTCGGCTTCCATCTGATCAATGCTAGATTCATATTTTTTGATGCTCGTAGCATAATCAGCTACTGCTGTTAAAGATTGAGCCTTACTCTTTTCAAGTTCGGCTACTTGCTTATTTATCTCGGCTTTCTCCGCGTCGAGTTTGCCTAGCTTTTCAGAATAGGAAGCTAATTCTTTCTTGTCGTCGGCTATCTTACTGCTGCTTGATGCTGAATCTTCAAGGGTTGATACAGCAACTTCAAGAAGTTTTTCAGAGTCAGTTACCTTATAGGATGAATCTTCGATCTGCTTGCCAAGAGCTTTTTTGTCAGCTTCGTATTTCTGCTGGGCAAGAGCTCTTTGCTCGGTAATCGCTTGTTTGTCTGTTTCCGGTGCATTGTCTAACGCAGATTCAAATTTATCATCTGATTCTTTGAAGAGCGAGCCAAGGCTCTCCATAGCGCTTTCAAACTGCGTTTTCTGATCCTGAGCTAGCGTGAGGTTCTTCTGGGCATCTTCTATGTTCTTGTTAAGTTTGTCGGTAGTCGCTAGACCGGTTTGAGTTATGGATATTTCACTTTCAAGCTGAGCTATAGTTTTTTTGTAATCATCAATTTTGCTCTGGATAGGTATGAGTTCGGATTTCTTGCTGTCCAGGGCTGAGCTGGATGAAGCAATATCATCTCCTTCATCCTTTTGCATTTCAGCAAGGTTTGTTTCCATTCTCTTCTTGATAGAAAGAAGCGTATTCTTGTTTAAATTCTCCACTCCGAGAGTGTTTAATACGCGGTAGTAGGCAAGATAATAATTACCGAGCGCCTGAGCTCTTTCTATTGCAGCTCCCACTGCTTCCATCTTCACTCTGGTAAGTTCAAATGGAGATACATTGTTTGAGCCAGCCGACTGCTTGGAAACTGCCGCTACATGGTCCTGGTATATCTGATATTTTTGCTGATAAAGGTCAAACCTCTCTTTCTCTTCTTCAAGAGCGGCATGAGCTATTCTTACCTGAGAGAGAATTCCCACTGACAAAGCCATAGCTTGAGCATCTATCTGGTCAGCTTGAGAATCCAATGCTTTATACTCTTCTATAGTCTGAGGAAGCTTGAGAAGGTTGTAAGCTGCTCTTGCTCCAATCTCCCACCAGGTCTTGTTATAGAGATATTTATTTGAATCGCCTGTGAAGTCCACAAATGCCTGAACATTGGGGAACATCATAAGTATTTTCTTGCGCGCTTCGACATTCGTTACATGCTGCTGGATATCTAACTGGAAAAGCTCAGGCCTTTCAAGCAAAGCTATCTCTTCAAGAAGCTCGACATTAGGCACCTTAAGATTAGCCATTTTCTCTATAATAGTAGTGTCAACACGGATTTCATTTGTAGGATAATATCCCATCAGTGAACGCAACTGTATGCTGGAGTTCTCGTAATCCCTGCGGTATTCTCTTAAGCTAAGTTTGAGATTGATAAACTTTTTCTGTTCGACTAATGCGTCAGACTTCGATATGCCGCGGGAAGTAGTGATATTTTTAAGCGCAGTTTCGGTTGATTCACACTCTTCAAGCATTGCTTTAACTTTTTCCATCTCATATTGAGCTGAAGCAACTCTCAAATAAGCGCTGGCTACATCAAGTATCAGGTTCTGGGCGGCTCTGCGTTTTTCTTCTCCTGTTATGAGTGTTCTGTCTTGAGTTTGCACCGAATTAAAATAAGCTAATCCAAAATCTAATGTGCTAAGAAGCAGCTCGACTTTGACTCTGTTTTCATACTGCTGTGAACTCATAGAGTACTCCAGACTCTGCTGGCCTGTAGCTATTCCTTCACTTTTGGCGCCAGGCTGGTTTGTCCTGTAATCCATGCCGTCGCTTACTTCCAGGTCGGGCAGCATTCCCAGCATAGCAGCTGTTTTTCTCTCATTATCAACAGTTTCCTGTATCGCATAAACCTTCATGTCCAAATTGTTCTTCAAGGCCAGATCTATGCAGTATGGCAAAGAAAGAGGCTTGGTAGTCGGAAGATCGTTTCCTTTTATTTTTTTAAATGCTTCGTCAACTTTCTTGACTCGCGCAGCTTTATACTCGTCGGCTGTCTGGCATCCCGCCAGTAAGGCAAAACTAGTTAATATAGCAAAAAAATGACCTCTTCTCAGCACCATAACTGTCTCCATGAAAATTAGTTGGGATTTTTTATTTAAATGCTGCAAATAAAGTAGCTATTAAATGATTATCTATAATGCATTTGTGGAAGAGTCTAGCTAGATGTTGACCTTATGCAAGTGGGGGGGAGGTAAATTAACTATATTATTTTTTGAAGAAATAATATTTCCCACTTTTGGAGACTCTGAATCATGTCAAAATCCTAGGGATTAATCCTACCATAATTCCCGTTATAAGCCAGTCTTCTGGTATTTGATACTATTGAAACTATCGTCTGTGCATTCATTTAGTATCCTTTTTTGCAGAATAGTACTTTTGTTTTGGGCTATTGGGCTTTTCCGGTGTTGAAAGAAGCAGTAAGCCTCTCTCAATCAATTTATTTAAATAATTATTTCTAAAATGTTCACGATCTTTTATTCCAATGTATTTTTGGATTTCAGTTCTGGTTTTTGGAGATCTGCAAAATTCAATAATACTAGCAAGTTTCTTGTCTTGCTCTGTACTTGCGGGGCAGTTGCTCTGTACTTGCGGGGTAGCTTGCGGGGTAGCTTGCGGGGTAGCTTGCGGGGTAGCTTGCGGGGTAGCACTTGATGAGAGAGGTATAATAATCCTGAAAATATCCTCTTCTATAAGTTTCGGATCAGCTCCGGTATATGCCTTACAGAATTTATAGATATTCCTTACGCCTGAGCCAAGCTCATCAGCTCTTCCAATCTCTTTGAAGAAGCGAGCTATAATCGGGTTTTTGGGACAAGGAGTGAAGTTAGAAGGATCAATAAGTCCATGCCCATGAGGTCTGTTATTATTTTCTGTAAAAATCTTATCGTTTTCAATTACAAGTTTAGCTGGAAAAGGATTGCTGAACTCTCTGTGTATTAAAATATTTGAAACAACCTCACGGAATATTTTATCTCTGAGACTTATTCTATGGTCATTTTCTAAATAGAACTTATCTGGAAGATGCTTTGCTACAAAAGCCATAAGCCTTTCGTAGCTTTCAATTAGATTTGTGCGAATATCATCTCGGTCATCGTAACGGTCTAAATTTTCCTTTCTTAAAATGGCATCTGTCCTGTAGTGAGGCAGGGCTGATAAAATAACATTATCCTGCCCAAGAAGGAGCACTGAGGCCAATGTGAATCCGGCTTTTCCTGTACGGTAATCTTCCTGGTAAAGCTGCGCACTCTTCAATAAATCTAAATCGCTTAAAGTCTCCCAGGGATGATTTGACCTGTAATTTATTGCTAACTGCCGGGTTTTTCTTATAAGGTCGCTTCTTAAGTTTTCCATCTTAACATATGGCAGAACCTCGTTTTCAGTATAGGTGGATTGTTTTCTGATATAGAGTTCAGCCACTTTCTGGTTCTGAAGGGTTATGTCTATGTCTGCTTCGCCGTTCCTGTCATATATTTTCCCGTTACAGCGATGTACTTGAGAACTCATCGGAATATTTAGTACAAGTAATATTTTTCCATGAAATTCAATCTCTTCAGGCACTATGTAGCACGGTGGATTAATCTTCTGAAAATTATTAAGAGATGCTTAAAATCCCTTTTAATTTGCTCGATGTAATCAATATCAACGCCGCTAGGTTCCCCATTATCTTTTACTCCCAGGATAATAGTTCCGCCAATACGATTCAGAAATGCGCAAATCGTTTCATAAACATCTCTATTGAGGGCTATTTTCGACTCTTTAAACTCAATTGAGAGTCCTTCTCCCTGCTTAAGAATTTCTTGTAAATATTCCTTTTTCATTAGCTAAGGCATTCCTCGTAAATCAAAATATGGATGAATCTTAATCATTATTCCTGTTAATTAGGTTAATTACTATCTTGATAATTGTTTCTCTTTCTTCAGGCCTGCTTTCAGCTATCATCAAAGTTAACGCAACAAGTGTGCTGTCGGCAATCATTTTGCTCCCGTCCTTTCTATACAAACAGTTGTTGAGGTCAAGAAACCACACGAAGAGAAAAGCAGCTATTCTTTTATTGCCATCAACAAATGGATGATTTTTAACTAGGAAATAGAGTAGGTTTGATGCCTTTTCTTCAATGCTTGGATACAGTTCTTGCTCTCCAAATGACTGGTAAATTGTGTTAATGCAGCTATGAATACTTTTATCTTTTTCTTTTCCAAATAAACTCCCGGCAGTAAACTTTATCCTTAGCCTATCAATAATGTCCCTAACTTGCTGATATGATATTCTTACACTCTTTATTTCGCTAACTGAACTAACTCTTACTCTCTGATAATCATAGTCATCAAGCAAATCTAAAGCATATGTATAATCAGAAACAATTTTTATTAGAGCTTTAACTTCATCTGTATTTATTGAATATTTATCAACAACAGCATTAATTAGCTTTATAGATTTTTTAAGCTCTTCCAATCGCTTTTGATTTGTTGAATATCCTCTTATAATATGCTCTTTTAAGACTTTAGTAGCCCATATGCGGAATTGAGTGCCTCTTATTGATTTAACTCTATAACCAACAGAAATTATTATATCGAGATTATAATAGTTTACATTGTATAGTTTTCCGTCGGCGGCAGTTGTCCGGAAATTCCGGACAACTTGTTTTTCCGCAAGTTCTCCTTCTTTAAAAACATTTCTAATATGTTCAGAGATTGTTCGTTTGTTCTTGTCAAATAAGCCGCATAATTGCGTTTGATTTAGCCAGACAGTTTCCTTGTCCAGCCTGACATCAAGCTGAAACTCACCTTTCCCTGATTCGTAAATTACTATTTTGCTGTCTTCAGGATTCATTTATTTCTCAGTTAACTTTCCTTCAAAAGCCTTTTTTAAAATTGACGGCCTTAGCCTTTCTGCCTTCTCCATTATGCCACAAACAGAAAGACGAGAACTATCTGGTGCTGTTCTAATATTGAACAATACGGTATCATTAAATTTTCTGATTAAGAATTTCTAGACTTATTATATTAGTAAATATACTTATGTGCCTGTTGATTACTTAATTAAATTTGAACTAGATTTACGGTAAGGAATTTGTATCAGCTCGAAAATTGTATTTTTTTGCAATCTCTTCCCATTCATAAATATGCTCAATTTGATGTATCTTTATTTGTTTTGCTATCCACTCGCCGAGAAGAATCTTGTTTGCAAGTGTGAAGGTGTTTGGCAAAGGCTTTCCGATAGCTCGACTTATTGCATAGGCAAATTTTCTCTGTTTCTCAGTACTTTTCATGCCTATTGTTTTTGAATCTGAAATCTGAAATTTCTCCTGATAGTAGTTTTCCCAATCCTTAAACTGAGATAACTTTTGATAAAGTTTGTCTTTTAGCTCTTTGAGAGATTGAGTATTTTCTCCTTCAAGAGAATAAACTTCAATTGATTTAAGCATAGGCTTTAGCTCTTTAAGCAACTCTTTCTTAATCCATATTTTAAACTCAATAAGTCCTGAGGCTGTTCTCTTATCTCTGAGTTTTTGCATCCTTTCTGCTGCTGTATATGTCATTGTTCTAGCCTCTATTTAATTCCTTTCCAGTCTAGAAAGTATTCCAAAGCAGATCCTAGCTTAACTGCCATTTCGTTTATTGAGTGGAAATTCTTATTCTTAAGGAACTCTCTATCATCAAGAGAATGTTCAGGCATATTGATAAACTCCTCAAAATCCTTAAGAAAATTACTACCAGATTCTATATATGAATCTTTCCGATTCAAAAGAGCTGAAAGAGTTTCGTTCCATGTTTTACCAACTTTTGATAAGTCAGAATCCAACCAACCCTTAATTGGTTGGTTGTTATTTTGTATATTATATGTTTTATTAAATGGTATAGGTCTCCCAGATTTTGGAGATCGATTTCCCAATTTTGAGAAATCGAATTCCATTTTTTCGGATATCGATTGGTCAATAATGGTATACCACTTTGTCCTATCGAACTTTATATTGTTATAGTTCTTTGAAAGAATTACTTTTTTATCCTCTAATTTTTGAAGAATTCTTCCAATCTTCTTGTAGTCCCAGAAAGGAAAAATTCTTTCCAAAGCTACCAAGGAATTATATGTCCAATAATACCCGTCTCTTAAATTGCGATCATTTGCTTTGTTGACAAAAACCCAATAGGAGATGAAGTTCAGCATCACTGCTTCTTCTATACCATGTTCAGTTGCTATATCCGCATCAAAATAGTAAAGCATAAAAAGCCTGCCAAGTTTATTCTATATAACATTTCTATACTTCACTGTCGCACTCTACAGCTTTCATGAGATCGCTTAGCAGAAATCTTACAGTACCGCAAACCATATACTTCTTGAGTTTGTTCTGATTGATCATTTTGTAGATTGTAGGTTTGCTGCACTTCAGGAGACTGGAAGCCTCATTCATAGTAAAATATTCAGGCTTGACCAGTTCTTTTTTTTGAAGCTTCATTTTCAAAGCCTCAAGGATTTCATTTCTTGTTTCTGTTGAGAGTTGAAAGGTGTCAACTGCGGGTTGCAAAAATGCTTTGCACAA
Source organism: Lentisphaerota bacterium (assembly GCA_037127655.1). Classification (GTDB taxonomy): domain Bacteria; phylum Verrucomicrobiota; class Lentisphaeria; order Victivallales; family GWF2-38-69; genus GWF2-38-69. The sequence continues at coordinate 299 of JBAXXY010000120.1, read as the reverse complement.
TGATATGTCCTGCTGATTCATTTTTATGTCTCCTTCTTGTTTTTAATAGGGGTTTCTCATAAACAAAAATATAGCAGAATCAATACTTGTAAGAATGAACTTATTTGTACCTGTTTGTACTACATCTTTTCCAAAAAAAGTCCGTATTTATTCAAACATCTACGCTTTTATCATACTCTCTAAGTATCTGATGTGATGCAAATTAAAAACTATAAAAAATTGAATATTTTTAGAATAATCATTAAAAATGGGACAATGTCCCGGACATTGTCCGGACAAATTCCACCAAAGATAAAGAT
>JBAXXY010000119.1:0-8317 GCA_037127655.1 Lentisphaerota bacterium | reverse complement strand
TCATAAAAAATACAGAAGACAAAAGACCATTTACACAAAATTCCTTAAACAGCCAGCTTAAGTAAGTTGATTGATTAAGGCGCAACATGTTGCGCCTTTTTTCTTGCTCCTATTATGATAAGAGGACTTGCTTGTTAATTGCCTTTTCGCTTCCGGCAATTGAAATCGTGCATACTACATCACCTGAAACATTTACAACTGTTCTGCACATATCTACTATTCGGTCAACTCCCAAAATCAATGCAATTCCCTCTGCAGGAATACCTACCATGAGAAGGATAGTTGTAAGAGTAATTGTCGCTCCGCTCGGGATACCTGCTGCACCTGCAGATGTAAAAACAGCCGTAAACAATATAGCGCATAGCATTGGCGCCGATAACTCTACATGATAAATCTGAGCTATGAAAATCACTGCCACACTCTGCATTATAGCAGAGCCATTCATATTAACTGAAGCTCCAAGCGGAAGTATAAACCTGCAAAAATCCTTTTCCACACCAAACTTTTCTTCGCATACCTCCATTGCAAAAGGAAGCGTAGCCTTTGAACTTGATGTGGCAAAAGCCACCACTGCAATATCTTTGAACTTAGCTAAAAATTTTAGAGGCTTCAATCCTGTAGTAACATATAATACCGGGCAGTACACGATAATGAACTGCAATACAAGACCAATTAAAATTGCGACTATGTAAAGCAGAAGACCTAAGATTGTGGAAAGTCCTTGAGTAGCGGTTACTTTCAGAAGAAGACAAAATACGCCGATTGGCGCAACCTTCATAACCATCTTAATGATCTCAATCATTATCTCCATTATGTAATGGAATACTTCATTAACTTTCTTCATTCGCTCGCCACCCACCATAACGATTGCGACACCCAGAAATATCGCAAAGAAAATTATTTGCAGCATGTTGGCTTCAGCAAAAGACGCAAAAGGATTTTTCGGAAACATATTTAGGAATACATCCATAATATTCATGGACGCAACGCCTTTCGACAAATCCAGGCCTTCACCCATATTGCCAACTTTGCCGGGATTAATTATGAAAGCTACGCAAAGACCGATAACAAGAGCAGCAAGCGTGGTAAAAAAGAAATAAAGACCTGCTTTAAGACTGACTCTCTTAAGCTTTCCTTTATCCTGCCCGAGTTCAACTATGCCTCCTACGATAGCCAGGAAGACAATCGGCAATACACCCATGAGAAGCAGTTTCAGGAATGCTTCGCCTATAGGACCAATCGAATACTTTTCAACCATCTTATATTGGGCAATAAAATTATATTTGTGCCCAAAATAGTTGATGATAAGACCAATAACTATTGCCAGCCCCATAGCAATTAGAATCTGATTTGAATTGGATTTGCTCCCGCCTTGCTTTGCCATAAAAATTACCCCTTGAGTATTTGGTTTTAAGGATTAATGAAAAAGATTATAGTATGGAAGCTTAGGAATTGTCAAATGAGCTTGAAAGTTAACAAAAATAAAAAAGGCTAAAACTTTACAGTCTTAGCCTTAAGCATCAGATAATATTTACAGTTATTTGCAATCAACAAGTCTGTATTCAATATCCTTGAAGTCGGCTTCAGTAATCTTTTCACGGATTATTTTACCATTCTCATCTCTGGCTCCTACAAAGTAGTCAACTTTGCCTAAAACAGATCTGGAAGAATACTTATAACAATTGCTCTCTTCCAGGGTTACGCACTGATTTAATTCTTTGCTACAAATTTTCATAATTTCCTCCTCCATATAAATTATGGAATATATGACACTTAAAAAGTATCATGCTTCAAGATACTCTTGCCGGCAATGGAATCAAACTTTGTGTTTTTTCTTAATTCAAAACTAACAATGCTTTCCTCAGATGCTATTCTTGAGGCTAAATGTAAGGCTAAAAGCCTTTGATATATTGAGTTTTTCACAATTAAGGAATAGAATAAAAGCTCTAAATAGACAATAAAACAGTGGAGATTGGCATTGAAGGATATCGAAAAATATTTTACCACCTCGGAACAAGCTACTGAACAAGTTGCTTTTGAGATTGCTCAGAAAATGGAAAGCGGCTCACTTATAGCGCTTATAGGCAACCTGGGCACCGGAAAAACTGTGTTTGCAAGAGGGTTTGCCAAGGGCCTTGGCATCAAGGACATAGTTTGCAGTCCTACATTCAATATAGTAAGAGAATATCCTTACAAAAATAATAAGTGGATGTATCACATGGACTTATATAGAATTAACGACTCTGCTGCTGCACTCTCTTTTGGTATCGAAGATTATATAAATAACCCTGATGCCATTACATTAATCGAATGGCCTGAAAGGATTTCCGATATTCTTCCTGCTGATATGATTTCAGTTGAAATTAAAAGACTTAATGATACAAACAGAGAGATAACTATTACCCGACAAACTCTTTGAAGTCTTCAGGCAAGGGACTTTCGATTGACAAGATATTACCTTTAATCGGATGAGGTATTTCTATTTTCCAGGCATGCAGCATCTGTCTTGGAGCAATGATGTCCTGTTTTCCGCCGTAAAGTTTATCTCCAAGCACAGGAAGTTTCATATAAGCAAGATGCACTCTTATCTGATGAGTTCTCCCTGTAAGTATCTGAACATCAAGAAGAGAAAGAGTAGTACCCTGATATTCAAATGTTTTTACACAGTCATAAATAGTTATAGCATCTTTGCCGTTATGATTAACTACTGCCATTTTCTGCCTGTTTATTTTATGTCTGCCAATCAATGTTTCAATTTTCTCTCTTTGTTTTTTAGGTTTACCAAGAACTATTGCCTTGTAGGTCTTCTTAACTACTCTTGAGGCAAAACTTTCACAAAGTCTGGCTTTGCTTATTGGGTTTTTGGCCACAATAAGGCACCCTGAAGTATCTTTGTCCAGTCTGTGAACAATGCCAGGCCTATTCAAGGATGATTCATCAGCACTTTCGTCAGTAAGATTTTCAAGGAAGTTTTCATCTTTTCCAAGAAGGGCATTAACGACAGTCCCAGTCCAGTTACCTGCGGCCGGATGAACTACGACACCTGCAGGTTTATCAATGACCAGCAAATCATCGTCCTCGAAAAGAATCTTAAACTTGAATTCTTCAGCTGTAGGAATAGCCGTTTCTAACTTCTCTGGCCAATCAATAGTTATTTTGTTTCCTTTGAATACAAGCGTCTTATTAGCAACTTCTTTCCCATTAAGTTTAACTTTGCCGTGAGCTAAAAGTTCCTGCAGATAGGTTCTGGAATATTGAGGAAACAACGAGTGAAGAAACTTATCTATCCGCTCGCTAGACTCAGTTTCTACTTTTATGATATTTGCAAGATTAGGTTTTTCGGTCATAAAATTTTTACTTTTTTGATCCTTTCATCACTTTGTGATGGATATAAAGGTAAACAACAACAGCTATGACAAGTCCAACTATAATCCATATGAAATGCTCGGAGAGAAGGTTTTTACCTTTATGAACAAGATCAGCATACGACATATTGCCAGCAACATGTCCGAGATAGTAACCAATATAAGTGAGGATAATACACCAGATCCCTGCGCCGAGAGTAGTATAAAATGAAAATCTCTTAAGATCCATTCTAGAAAGTCCGGCAGGAATTGAAATAAGGTGTCTTATGGCGGGCAGAAATCTGCAAACAAAAGTCGTTATATCACCATATTGCCTGAATATTTCTTCAGAGCGCTCCAAGAATTGAGGTTTAAGAAAAAAATATTTTCCGTATTTGTATAGAATAGGTCTCCCAAGCCAAAGGGATAGGTAATAGTTAAACATTGCGCCGGCCAACGAACCAAAGGCGCCCATAAGTACCGCTACAATAGCATCAAGATGAGGCGACTGAAATGTAAGGCCGCATCTGAATGCGAGGAAGCCAGCCGGAATCATAATAACTTCGCTCGGAAGCGGTATAAATGAGCTCTCAATTGCCATGAGAACAAAAATTATCACAAATCCCCAAACATGCGCGTGGGTAGCGGCGAATTCTATATGCCGAATCAAAATCTCGGTCATTGTATTTTTCTCCTATTGATTAAATTTCTTTAGCTGTGAAGAGCCTTAATATAAGGTAATATAACTAAAACACTAGTCTTACTTTCTCCTAAACGCCAGAACTGTTATATCATCGAACTGTATGCAGTTGTCGAAAATCTCGACAGCGTGAATTATTTCAGAACATATTTCTTTGAGCTCACAATCATGGTTGGCGACAGCTATTTCCGAAAGGCGTTCTTCTTCAAAGAGTTCCTCTGATGGTGAAGTAGCCTCTGTGATGCCATCCGTGTAGAGGATCATGGTTTCGCCAGGATTTATGACATCTTCACCAAGAGCAAAATCCAAACCTGGAATGAACCCGGCAACGGCATTGCCAAGCTTGCCAAAGTACCTGAATTTACCATCAGGAGTCAAAAGCAATGCCTCGTTATGACCTGCGTTTGCATAATTCAACTTGCCTGAATTCAGATCTACATAACATAGAAAAACAGTTACAAACATCTCTGTGCCGTATTGCGACATTATCTCATTTGCTGTACGCATGGCGACAGCAGGATTATCTGGCTCATTAACGCAGGCATTCCTTATGACATTTTTAGCGATGCTCATGAAAAAAGCAGCTGAAATTCCTTTACCGGAAACATCTGCAACCAAGAACATTAATCTGTTTTCATCAAGCATCATCAAGTCATAGAAATCTCCTGCTACTTCCTTAGCAGGAATTAGTTCACAAAATAGAGAAAACCTGCTGTCCTTTAGAAAAAGATCCCATCTGGGGAGTAAAGACTGCTGTATTTTTCTGGCGATATCCATTTCAGACTCTACTTTGCTCTGTGATTCCATTTCAACTTCAAGGTTCTTCATGTAGGTTCTAAGTTCCCCTGATAAACGGTTGAAAGATATACCCAGATCATGTATTTCCCTTCCGCCTTTTGCCATGACAGTTACGCCGAAATTACCCTTGCTCATCTTCAGCGCTCTCTCGCTAAATCCTCTAATAGGAATGACAATGTATCTTCTAAATAAAAAGGCAATTATCAAAGCTGCACAACCAAAAAAAAGAATGCTGACAAGAATAAAATTCGCATTAAAATCATAGATGACATCTCGCATAATTTTTCTGGCTTCAATTGCTGGCTCCAGAAATATTGAATAAGGAATAGCAGTAAAAAGAACCCAATTCCCATAAGTCATTTTATGATATATAAATACATAATCCATTGAGTTAAGATTTATATGAAATTGCCCGCTATTGCCATTGGCTACCTTGCTTCCAAGAATTCTTAAGTCCGGGATATTTGAGTCGAAAGCATAGGCTCTCAGGTGCGCAAAAATATTACTTCCGTCTTTCTGGTCTGAAGCCATAAGACTTATCGCATTGAAGCCTAGGATATCAAGGCTGTCCTTTTGAAGAATGACAAACTCCGAAGTATCTGTTTCAAAAACAAAGGTAAAAACATATTTCTTAGCAAATTCAGAGAGCTCCAACCCCTTCCAATGTTTAATAATCTGGATCTCCTCTTTTTCCATATCCTTAGTTAAATTTTCAAGATTTATGCCAACTGCGCCCGATAATTTGAGTTTCCCAGTAGTCTTGTCAAAGTATTTAGCAGAACATGTTATAGCATTGGTTGCCACCATACTCTTAAACCGATAATCAACTTCCAAGGTAGTTCCAGAATCAGATAGAAACTCTGAATAGACACTATCCATATATTCCTTGAGGAATTCAGCGCTGGAGATCATAGACACATTAAAAGCGTTACTCTTTGTAGAAAAAATTTCATAGTAGCGGGAGAAAAGCATTAGATTGAAGTTCTCAAAATATTTAGAATTAGAGAGAATAACTTCGATTAGTGGATTAAAAAAAGACAATGAGTAATAGAGTTTTATGTCATCATTAGATATGATGCTGTTCCTATCGCACAAAATATCCAAAACGCCCTTGCTATCTCTTATATATAGGCCTCTTTTCTCATCTTTAATGAAAGTATCACGATACTCAGATAACGCCTTATCTTCAAATTTGAATTTCGATGAATTTTCGCAGATAAAGGCAGCCTGAGTAGCATAAACATTGGCTAGATTTACTCCTAATTCAAAAACATATGAATACTCTTTGGCTTTTCTATCCATAAGAGCCATTATATAATTTACATACTCGCTAGTTATATCTTTCTCTGCTACTGAGATAGAAATATTTCCAAGTTTAACTATTGTTTTTGTAGATATAAAACCAATAAAGAGTATAGAAGTCAAAAAGATAACGACAAGCCATATAATGACTGTAGAATTTAGACCTAATTTTTTCTTTTTTTCAACTTCCATAATGTTTCAAAACTGAATTTAGTTCATACTCTGAAGATTTTCTAGAAAAGACCAGAACAGCCTTATCTTCTTCATTTATATCTTTGAATTTCTTGATATCTTCCGTAACATTTGCACAACACTCCTCAGAAGAAAGAACCATGCAGTTTTTAACAATCACTTCTAATCTATTTGCGCTATAAAGTTCGCCTTTGGCATCAAGAGCATCCATCACGCCTTTGGTAAAAAGAAACAGTTTGCTTTTCGAGACAAGAGTCTTTTCTTCATAGTGATACAGGGCATCACTGATTAGACCCAGAACAGGAGACCTCTGATGCGATAATTCTTCAATATAGCCGCTTGGCGAAAGCTTTAACATATTTATAAAACCTGCAAAAGAGTAGTAAACGGTAGATACTTTTTCGTCATAGAAAACCAAACCCAGAGACAAAAACATATCAATATCCCGACTTTCACAAAGAACTCTATTAACTTCGCCTATGACTTCTGCAGGATTATTAGGGTATTTCAGGCATACATCTTTTATCAGGGTCTTTGCTACCATCATGAAAAATGCCGCAGAAATATTTTTACCAGAAACTTCTCCAATCAAGAATGCGATTTTATCTTTTGTAAGAGGGAAATAATCATAAAAAACGCTGGAGATAATCTCATTCGAAATAACTTTGGCATGAATGTCAGCATCCGAATTATTTAAAATAGAAAGTGTTGAATGAGGCAGAACTGCCGCCTGTATTTGCTTGGCTATATTTACCTCATTCTCAACATAAAGCCTTTTTGAAATCCTATCTTTGACATCTCCGGAATATTGTTTCAATGTGCTGGATAGAAAATTAAAAGAGCTGATCATATCAGAGATTTCTTTTGTTCCGCTGCCTTGGAGTTGCAAACCAAACTCTCCTTTCATGAGTTGTTTTACAGCAAATTCGAGTTTGGTTATTGGAATGATGACGATTCTTCTAAAAACAACAGCCAGAATTATTATGCAGATTAACACATATATTGCGCCAAAAACAATCAGATTGAAAGCCAAAACATGAAATGACTTATTTATCTGATTTTTTGCGAATAAGATAGAGCCTACCAACTCCTGATTTGGCACCAATGAACATAGCACCCAGTTATTTACAGAAATTTTCGAAAAAACAAAAAGAAATTCTTTCCCATTCAATTCGATACTGCTCCAATTGTCACTTTGCTTTTGAGTTTCAATATATAAATTTTTCACTTTATCAAACTTGGAATCTGTGAGTCTAATATCCAATGTAGCCTGATAATTCAGAGATTTTAAATCCTTTTTAGGAAGCCCTAAAAATTCAATTTTAGCTCCTGGAAAAGCTACAAGATCGCTGTCAGAATTGAGTATAAAGGAAAAACTTTCGTCATCATAAGAATCCTTTTCTCTGATTTCAGGATTGTCATCAGAATGAAATGTCTCGATATGGAACTCTTTTAAGTCATTCAGGATGTAATCTACAGATAGATCTATCCCAACTCGGCCGATTGCCTTGCCATCCTTGTCATATAACAACTTGTAAGTAGTTACCAAGAAATATCCTGTGATGTCTTTGTAAACTTTTGTCCAGTTATCTTTCTGGATTTTATATGTCGAATAGTATGAGTCAAAAACCTCTTTCGTGGGCGGTTTTAATTCGGCGCCTATATCCGGATTACAGAAGAAGTCTATTAAGAAATGTTCTTCCTCATTGGCGATGAACGCCGCAAAATAAGGTCCACTCTGATTTACTATGCGCTTCATTAATGATTTCATAAGCGGTTCAATGGAAAGCATTGAGCGAATTCTTTGCGTTACTTCTTCAGAAATAACAGGCCCTTTTCCCCAATAAAAAATCCTCGGATTTTCAGACGGATTATTTAAAAAAATCCTTTTATCAGGATCGAAAGACAACGCTGAAGTTCCTAAAGACGGCAAATTATCAACATTGTAATATAAAAGTAATTTTCGAACAGTATTCACTTG
>JBAXXY010000118.1:0-8694 GCA_037127655.1 Lentisphaerota bacterium | reverse complement strand
CCGAGCAGGCTCAAGAGCTAGTAAAATTAATTGAACTAGATAAAAACATTGCTGAATGTTATACTATTTTGCCACTCGAGATAAAGAATAACAAGCGAGGGAATTATGACTAGTACAAAACAAAAGTTTTTTGAACAGGTAAAAGGGAAAAGAATTAGATGGAGTAGTTGGGATAAAAGAAATGAGTTTACTCCAACTAGGGCAGATATTGATAGAGATTTTATGTATGGCTTCAAGTATAGAGATAATGTAAAATTAGACGGCGAAAGACTTTTTCGTATTTTAGAAGGCTTTAAACCTACAACTGGTGGTTGCTGGGTAATTGATGAAGTATTAATACAAAGTTAAAAAAACACTTTTTTTATTTAGTTTTATTTAACCTTATCAACCTCAGATGGCTCCCAAAAACTCAGTACGATTAAACAAATTTATCAGTGAAAGCGGAGTGTGTTCCAGGCGCGAAGCTGATAAATTTATAGAATGTGGCAATGTGCTTATAAATGGAATAAAAGCCAGAGTTGGGCAGCAAGTTTTTATGGGGGACAGAGTAGTTCTTGATGGCAAAGAAATTAAGCCTAGGATTGAAGAGAATCTGATTGTGCTGGCTTTCAATAAACCGCCCGGTATAACCTGTACTACAGATACTGCTGTCAAAGGCAATATAATCAACTATATCAATTATAGTGAACGCATTTTTCATATCGGCCGACTGGACAAAGACTCGCAGGGACTCATTTTCCTTACTAATAATGGAGACATCGTCAATAAAATCCTGCGCGCAGGCAACAACCACGAGAAAGAATATGTTGTAACTGTAAATAAGCCTATTACTGAACGATTTATCGAAGATATGTCAAATGGTGTACCAGTTTTAGGAGTAACTACAAAAAAATGCCCGGTTAGGAAAGAGAGCCGTTTTATTTTTAGAATTATTCTCGTGCAGGGAATGAACAGGCAAATCCGCAGAATGTGTGAGCATCTTGGTTATGCTGTTACAAAGCTTGAGCGAATTAGAATTATGAATTTGAAACTTGGCAGACTGCCACTTGGGTGCTGGCGCGAACTCACAAAAAAAGAACTTGCCGATATATCAAAACTACTAGAGAATTCTATCTCAAGTCCTCAGCTTTAGGCTTTCTTTATTAATCTTTCAATGAAGTTAGGCGTAATTGTGGCTTTTGGTACTTTAAAATCAAACCATTCCTTTACTGAATAATCCAGGCAACTCTGATGCATGTAATTGTACAGCGCTTTCTTAAGGCCGAAACTAAATTTATTGTGATCGCACCCTTCTGTATCTATGTGAGGCTGGTCGTTATTTGCAAAAGAGCCAGGCGACGAATCAACTGCCTTTACATTGTATTTTTCAGGGTTCTTGCCGATCGGGCTGTGTACCGTCATAGCAAAGCGATGGAAGTAAGCACTTTGTATTAACCTATTTTCAAATAACTGCCTTACAATTTCCAATGAATTAACTGTTTCCAATGCTGTCTGAGTCGGAAAACCATACATTAAATAAGCATGAACCATAATTCCCGAAGTGCTGAAGTTATGGGTTGTTTTTGCTGCCTGTTCGATAGTTACGCCTTTATTCATCATTTTAAGCAGACGGTTAGACAATACTTCCAGACCACCGGAAACAGCTATACATCCCGACCTTGCAAGGAGTTGACAAAGTTCGGCAGTGAAACTCGACTCAAACCTGATATTTGCCCACCATCTGATTTTGATGTTGCGCCTGATTAGTTCCAGCGCCAATTCTCTGAGTGCTTTTGGCGGAGCAGCCTCATCTACAAAATGAAAGCCATTGTGAGAAGTTTGCTTTATTAGAACCTCAATTCGGTCGCATAAAATATAAATATCGATTGCATGATATTTACTAATATAATCTAATGAAGTGTCACAGAATGCACACTTATGCCAGTAACATCCTTGGGCAATAAGGAGCTTATTCCATCGCCCATTGCTCCAGAGGTTGTGCACGGGATTAACCATTTCCACTACAGAGATATATTTGTCCAAAGGTAAATACGAATAATCGGGAGTCCCACAATTTTCAGACTCAATATCAGTAAGAGTTTCGTTATTGTGATAAATAACTTTGCCGTTTTTGCGAACAAAAGTTCTTACGAGACGATCATTAGATTCATTATTAATCAGGTGATTTAAAAGCTGCAGCAAAGGCCGTTCACCAAAGTCCAGACAAACGAAATCCACATAGTCGAAAAATGTCGGATCAGTCAATTGTCGTAATTCTGTGTTAACCCAGCCACCACCGACAATTATCGGTATTCCAGGATAATATTTCTTTATATAGTGAGACATTTTTAATGCGGATAAAAGATTTCCAGGGAAGGGGATTGTAAAGCCGATAGTTTGGGGAGCATAACGCTTAATGGACTCATCAAGAAGTATGCACATTGTATCAGTAAGAAGTGTATTATGATGGATTTTAGGTTCAACTGAAGCAAAAAAGCGCGGGCTTATGCCTATTTGTTCAGCATATCGACTGAATCCAAAATTGCTGTCAATATAAGCCGTGATAAGGTCGCCGATCTCTTCAATAAAAATTGTCCCCAAAAATTTAGCTTTTGTGTTTATGTCAGATTTATTGAATAAACGAGCCAAATTTCTCGAAGCTTTATAGCGTTCTCCTTTTGGCAGAATACCATCACAGATAGCAGTGGCATATGAGTTATTATTTCCCTGCAAAAAAGAGATAACATTGTCAACTAAAGAACAGTACTTTTCTTTTGACTTAAGCATTCTGATATGATGTGGAGGAATTATATCAGGTTTGGATTCAATAATGCTAAAAATGTTACTCAGTCCTTTTTTAGAGAATACTTTCAGAATAGTTTCTATACTAAGGTCCACTTGGTTTACAGAAAACCCCTCTTTTGCTAAAAATCCCTTGAGAAAAACAGTAGCCGGATAAGGAGTATTAAATTGAGAAAATGGCGGTGTGATCAGAAGTATGTCTGAAATTGTCATTGTTAGATTCGAGTTTAAAATGCAACACTTAGATATTTAAGATTATATGGTAGCTGACGATGTAAAGCGATTTATAATTAAATTTATACTAGTAGAAAAACTATGCTCAATGGTATAAAATGACTAAAAGTATTGATTTTTACATTATTTTGATTGTAGTAGTTCGTGTTTTTTATAAAAATTTATCCTAAAAAAAGGGGGAAATTATGTCTAAGAAAGTATTGCTCGCTACAGAAAAACCATTTGCTAAAGTTGCAGTAGAGGGAATCCAGAAAATTTTTGATGCAGCAGGCTATCAAATGATTAGATTGGAAAAGTACACTGATAAAACAGATCTTTTAAAGGCTGTTGTAGAAGCTGATGCCATGATTATTAGATCAGACAAAGCCTCAGCAGAAGTCATTGCCGCTGCTAACAAATTGAAAATTATCGTCCGCGCCGGTGCCGGTTATGATAACATTGATTTGGCCGCTGCTACTGCCAAAGATATTTGCGCAATGAATACACCAGGGCAGAATTCTAATGCTGTAGCTGAATTAGCTATCGGTATGATGGTGTTTTTGGCCAGAAATAAATATACTGAAGGCAACGGTTCAGAACTCAGAGGCAAAAAATTAGGTATTCATGCTTATGGTAATGTGGGCAGGTTGGTAGCCGCTATTGCCAAAGGGTTCGGTATGGATGTTTATGCTTTCGATCCTTTTGTCAAAACTGCTGCAATGGAAGCCGAAGGGATAAAAGTTTTTGCCACCATGGAAGAGCTGTATTCCAATTGTGATTATATTTCACTGCATATTCCAGCTAATGAAAAAACTAAAAAATCAATCAACTATGGCTTAATGTCCAAAATGAAAAAAGGCGCTACTTTAATCAATACAGCTAGAAAAGAAGTCATTTGCGAAGATGGTTTGAAAAAAGTCATGGCTGAAAGGGAAGATTTAAAGTATGCTACTGACATTGCTCCTGATTGCCATGCTGAAATTGCAGAAAAATTTGGTAACCGCTACCATGCCACCAAGAAAAAAATGGGTGCTGAAACAAGTGAAGCAAATATCAATGCAGGCCTTGCCGCGGCCAAGCAAATAGTAGCTTTCCTGGAAAAAGGCGATAGAACTTTCCAGGTAAATAAATCATAAGAAAGTTGCAATTAAATTAAATTTAAGTGGAGGGTCGAAGTTCGACCATATCTGGCTTCGGAGAACCCTAGCCCTCCATTTTATATTTTCTTGATCTTGAGAAACCTTTGGATTACAGGCTTTACTGCTCTAAATAACGCCGTCTAGCATTGAATCAGCGACCAAGACGAAAGGCGAAACTATCTTATCTACGCCGATCAAGTTGTATTTTTCAATATTATAATCATTTTCAACTCTTGTAGTGATTTTTATCTCTTTCCCGCGCTTGATTTGGGAAAGGATATCCTTTACTGCCATGATAGTTATAATATTTTCTGCGTCATTTTCATAGACGCACATAACAGCTTTGGCATTCTCTATATTGGCTTTATGCAAAACATCTTTCATTGACGGGCTACCTATAATGAAGTTTGCATTGATTTCTTTAAGTTCTCCAGCCCTTTCTGCGGATATATCTATTACTATGTAGGGGATGTTGTTTTTATTGAGGTTGGCTATAATAGCCTTGGAAAGTTTAGTATAACCGCAGATAATTACATGATCTTTGATGTTAGTGATTTTTTCCATAATATTGAATATCCCTTTAAGTTTATTTTCAACCATTGGAGCAAAAACGAAAGTGAGTGTGGTCATGAAGGACCCTATGCCGATAATGATCATTACAGATGTGAATATCTTGGTTTCATCTGTGATAGGGGTGATGTCTCCATATCCTACTGTGCTGTAAGTTGAAATGGTATAGTATATAGCATCTATAATTGTATTGAGATTGGTGTATTGATGCCTCAACATATAGCTTCCGAAAATTCCGAAACAGAGACTCAGAATAACCGAAAGCCATGCAACAAGCTGCTTGAGTTTGCGTATGCTGTTACTATTGTCTTTTTCGTGATAAGCTAGCGCCAAAATAAACATGAATAAGAAGAAAACTTCAACAAGAATTACCAGAGGCAGAGATCTGAAAAATACGCATTTTACCACAAGGATGAAAACCAGAAGTACGGCAATCACCATAGATTTCTTGTTTTTGCGGTAAATGCCGATTCCCAATACTATTTCAATAAATCCCAGCACAGCCTCAGTAGTAATAGCTGCTTTATTAAAAAAGTACGGATCGAAGGTGGAATTTTTTAAAATTGAAGAGGGCAATGCCAATCCATAATGCAAAAGTACTGCGTCTATTAGATGGAATACGCCTCCCCAGATAAGCAATATCCCTGCAATATGCGGAGCTATTTCTTTAATAGAATAAGGATTAACTTTCTTATTTGAACGAGTCATTAAAGTTGTGTAGCTCTCCAATTAAGGTTAATAGAGGCTGATGTGGGGATTGAACCCCAGGTACAGTTTAGAAATTAGTTTATAAGCCATATAATAACAAATATCTAACTTCATAGTTACAGTCAGATATTATCAGATGTTTCTATTTTCGCAAGATTTGTCTAGGATATATCTTCGATATCTCAGATTGCTTCCATACTACTTGTTTCAAAATTTTTACCGGACACTACTGATTGAAACTAAGGGATAAAATCAAACCGATTACTTTCTGCGGTAACCGAATTAATCAGCTACCTCGTGCTCGATTGGTAGTCTCAATTTTACTTGTACTTCTTGCCAAGTATTCTCAGGAGATATTGGCCGTAGCCGCTCTTGAAAGTTTCCTTTGCCAGCATCTCTAATTTTTCATCGGTAATATATCCTTCTCTCCAGGCTACTTCTTCAGGGCAGGCTACTTTTAATCCCTGCCTGTCTTCAAGAACAGAGAAATACATTGAAGCTTCCATGAGAGATTTGTGAGTCCCGGTATCGAGCCATGCAAACCCTATACCCAGTTTGACAAGTTTAAGTTTGCTTTGACTTAAGTAAATTTTATTGACATCTGTTATCTCAAGTTCGCCTCTTGGTGAAGGTTTGAGATTTTTTGCTGTTTCCACAACGCTGTTATCATAAAAATAGAGTCCTGTGACAGCATAGTTTGACTTAGGTTCTTTGGGTTTTTCCTCAAGGCTGAGAACATTGCCTTTTTTGTCTATTTCAGCTACGCCATATCTTTCAGGATCGTTGACGTAGTATCCAAATACTGTAGCTCCATCTAGTTTTTGAACCGTACTCTTGAGAGTCTCATCGAAACTTGCTCCGTGAAATATATTATCTCCAAGAATTAAGCAAACCTGGTCATTGCCAATAAAACTTTCGCCTATTATGAATGCCTGAGCAAGTCCATCAGGGCTAGGCTGTTGTTTGTAAGTTAGAGAGATTCCCCATTTTGAACCATCACCCAAAAGGGCTTCAAAGAACGGAAGGTCCCGTGGAGTGGAGATTATAAGTATGTCTTTAATCCCTGCTTGCATAAGCGTACACAGAGGATAATAAATCATAGGTTTGTCATATATGGGCAGAAGCTGTTTGCTTGTACACATTGTTATAGGATGCAGTCTTGTTCCTGATCCGCCTGCTAAAATTATGCCTTTCATTGTGTTAACCTATTTTATTATTAATTTTTTAAACTGTGTATCGGAGCAGGTATTTTTCCTGCGAAATTGATAAATCTCGATGATTTGCCGACATTGCGTACAGTCATAACAACGCTTTCGCCATAGAGACCGCCAAATGAAACCATTTCTCCTTCTTTCTTGCCAGGAACTGGAATTATTCTTGCGGCTGTAGTTTTGTTGTTTATCATTCCTATTGCGAGTTCGTCAGCTATCAGGGCTGAAATAGTTTCAGCATCGACATATCCGGGAATTGGTATCATATCGAAGCCTACAGAGCATACACTTGTCATTGCCTCTAGCTTTTCTATCGTAAGGGTTCCTTCTTTTGCAGCATTGGCAAGTTCCGAGTCTTCCATCACAGGGATGAATGCACCGCTTAGGCCTCCAACGCATTGGCTTGCAAATGCTCCGCCTTTTTTAACTGCATCATTAAGTATGGCAATTATTGCCGTAGAGCCGGGAGCTCCGATTACATCTACTCCAAGAAGTTTGATAATCTCACCAATACTGTCACCGACTTTCGGGGTAGGGGCCAATGATAGGTCAACTACTCCGAACGGGATACCAAGAGTTTTTGCAACTTCTCTTCCGATAAGTTCGCCGCATCTTGTTACGCGGAATGAAGCCAGTTTAATTTCTTCAGCGAGGTCATGCAACCCCAAAGGAGTATTTTTACCTTTGGCTTTAATCCTTCTTTCAATGGCTCTAGCTATTACTCCTGGACCGCTAACCCCGCAGTTAATCACCGCTTCAGCTTCTCCAAGCCCATGCATAGCGCCAGCCATGAAGGGATTATCGCCTGGCTGATTGCAGAAAATTACGAATTTAGCCGCACCGAAACCGCCATTTCCAGCAGTCATATTAGCTATATCTTTAATAGTTTGCCCAAGAGTTTTTACAGCATCCATATTGATTCCGTATCTGGTGGATCCTGCGTTTATGGAAGAGTTAACTTTTTTTGTTTTGCTCAATGCCAGAGGCAGTGATTCAAATAGGGCTTTATCGGCATTGCTGACGCCTTTTTCTACATTTGCTGAGAACCCGCCAATAAGATCAACGCCGACGGATGTAGCGGCTTTATCCAAAGCCATAGCTAACTTTACGAAGCCGTCAGCTGAAAAGCCTGCGCCGACATGAGAAATAGGTGTGACGGATATTCGTTTATTGACCACAGGTATGGAATATTTTTCAGATACTTTCTCGCAGGTAGCTACGAATGTTTTGCTGTATCTTTGAATTTTTTTTATTATGTTTTTGCATGTGGTATCGACATTTCCTGTTTTGCAGTCAAGAAGATCTATTCCCATTGTAACGGCTCTTACATCAAGATTCTCTTTAAGAATCATTTCTACGGTATTAAGTATTTGTTCTGATCTCATAAAAAAAGCTCCGAGTTAAGGATTGACAACTTAGATTTTGATGTTGATTTCATTTGTTGCCTTAAAAATCTCGTAATGCTGGAGCATGATTTTTAAGTCAGGATTGTCACTCTCAATCTTTTTGATTTGCTTTCTGACAGCTTCCATGGATTTAACTGAAGATGTGTCAAGGAAGAATATCATAAAGTAGAGGTCGTTTACTGTTTTTGTATAGAGATTGAGGATGTTGATGTGGTTATCTTTGCAGAATCTTGATATCTTGGCCACGATGTTCTGCCTGGAAATGGAACTGGCGGTAAGGACATATTCTTCCTCAAGCTCCTTGTCAGAGGCATAATCTGGCTTATCTGATGATTCTGAGAGTGATTTTGATTCAATTACAGAAACTTCCACCTTATCTTTCGAGAATTGATTGAGGCTTTTTGTTAGTTCTTTTTTTATAGTTTCAGCCGAAACACTTCTTTGAAAGATTGCGAATAGAATCATTGAAAAATACTTATCAAGAACTGTTTGACTCAGGTTTAAAATGACACCGCCGGCATCATTTATTGCCTCTGTAACAGTGCATATTATGCCTGGTTTGTCGTAAGAAGTAACAGATATTACCATTTCGCTAGACATTAATAACTCCCCTTAGGTTTGTCGGTTAAAAGAGTGACTTACAAGAATATCATATCACTATTATTA
>JBAXXY010000117.1:0-8722 GCA_037127655.1 Lentisphaerota bacterium | reverse complement strand
TAAGAGTAAATCAGGCGATAATAAAGGAGCTATAGAAGACTATACTAAGGCTATAGCTTTAGACCCTAAATATGCAGGTGCTTACTATTATAGTGGATTAGCAAAAGGGGATTTGGGAGATTTCGCAGGAACGATAGAAGATTTTACCAAACTAATAGAGCTAGATCCTAAGAATGATGATGCTTACTATTATAGAGGAATGGCAAAAAAACAGTTAAATGATACAGCTGGAGCTTTGGAAGATTTAAAGAAAGCTGGAGAACTTGGCAATAATTACGCAGATCAAGAGATAAAAATAATACAAGATCCAAAATAAATGTAATTGTAGCCTACAACAGAGAGCCTGTTTATAAATCTTTAACAGAGAGTTGCCATCCAATCCTATTAAGATAATAATAAATAGTAATTGCACAAATAATAACAAGGATTAGTAGCGCAATAACTTGTATCTCTCTATCCCTAATGAACCCCAATATGTTCTTCATTTAACTTTTCCATTTAATGTAATAATAAGGCCATTTGCTGGTTAGGCACACAGCCTTTAATGAGAAATAAAGCAAAATTACTTCAACGATTCGAAAACCTTGCCTACCATAGCTTCTGAAGGTTTCAGAGTTTTCTGTCCGGCTTTCCATTTAGCTGGGCACACTTCTGCAGGATTTTTGGCTACATAAAGATTAGCAGCAACTTTTCTTGCCAATTCTTCTGCACTTCTGCCTACATTATAATAAGCAACTTCAGATGAAACAAGTTTTCCTTCAGGGTTGATTATAAAAGTGCCTCTAAGCGCAAGACCGGTAGCTTCATCATAGACTCCGAAAAGCTTTGAAACTTTACCTGTTGGATCAGCTGCCATAGTGTATTTGACATTAGAAAGAAGTCTTTCATCCTGCTTCCAGGCCAAATGCACGAATTGGGTATCAGTAGAAACAGATATTATTTCTACATTGTCTTTTTTGAACTCTTCATATTTTTCAGCTATGTCAGCTAATTCTGTAGGGCACACGAAAGTGAAGTCAGCAGGATAGAAGAAGAGAATCGTCCACTTGCCAGCTTTACGAGCGGCTTCAAGAGAGAACTTTCCAAAAGTTCCTTTGCCCGCTTCGAAAGCAGTCATTTCAAAATCAGGAACATTCATTCCAACTTTAACTATAGATTCATTGCACATATAAAAACCTCCTAAATTGTTTGTAGTTTATATTTTATTATATCTCTTTAGCGCTCTAAATGCAAAATTATTTTGCCTTAATGCTACAAAGCAGGTGCCATACCAGAGGAAAGTTATATCAGTTGAATATTGCTGAAAGATCTGGCAAAACCCAATCAGGGAAATTGGATGGAGGAGTATCTACAAGGCTGGCTGCAGTCATAACTCCGGTTAGAGCCAAAGCTGTTTTGATCCCGGCATTTTTGCCGCACAAAATATCTGTATCTATTCTATCACCGATCATAACAGCCTTATCTTTTGTTATGTTGAATCTCTTCAGAATCTGAAAAATACCTTCCGGGTCAGGTTTTCCAAAGATATGGCAAGGTTCTTTTCCCGTCGCTGTTATCATAAAGGAAACCAAAGATCCGGCTCCAGGTAGAAAACCATGAACATCAGGCAATGTAGCATCGGCATTTGACGCATAAAAATGGGCACCCCTCGCTATTAACTGGGAAGCGGCGGCGAATTTTTTGTAGCTGACATTTTTATCCAGTCCGACAGCAACTACGGAAGAAACGATCGTTTCATTCTCTATAATTTGATCGAAAGAATAGTCTTCGTTAATAATTGTAAAACCACCATTGCTAAGAGCTGAAATAAGTCCCATTTCGCCTATCACGAAGGCTTTACTGCCCTTCGGATACTTTAAAGAGAGCGCATTGCCGCAAACAAGCGCACTGGTAAATATTTGGTTTTTATCGCATTTGTAGCCCATTGAAGATACTTTTAGAGCAAAATTTTCTGGTGTTTGAGTAGCATTATTGGTAAAAAAGGCGATTTGTTTGCCCATTTTGTGAAGTTTGCAAAGCGACTCAATTGAGTTAATCAATGCTCTTGTTCCTTCATAAACAACACCGTCCAAGTCGAAAATAAAAAGGTCATGATCAAGAATATTTTTTATCATATTATTTAGTCCTTAATTTTGTTTGGATTATAAAGACTTTCTATCATCTGTTCAAGTTGCTTCCAGATGATCTTGCTAAGAACTTGGCTATTGAAAGGGCACCCAATCCTGTTACAATGATAGGCAATGAATCTTAAATCTCTTTCCAGAACTACAAAACGGAGCGCATAAATGCCTTCAAGTAAAGTTAAATCATTACACCAAGAAATTGAGCAGAAAATCCTCGAAATCCTTAAAGATGGTCCCAGATACCCTGCCGAAATCTTCAAAATGCTCAAATTAAAAAAGAAAAAAGAAATGCACATTGCTGAGAGAGTTTTGGATAATCTTGAGAACAATAAAAATGTTGTCAAAGATAGAAAAAATATAGTCAAAGCAGTTTCCCAGAAAGTGCTTGCAATCGGCAGAATTAGCATCACTCAGCACGGATTTGGGTTTGTAAAGCTTGCCGATGCGAAAGAAGAAGACAAAGATATTTTCATACCTGCCAAGCATATTAATTCAGCTATGGATGGAGATACTGTTAAAATAAAAATTCTAGAAGGCGATAAAAAGTCGGAAGAGAAAGGGCCATGCGGAATAGTTTATGAGGTCATCGAGAGGTTCCGTCCAGGTATTGTTGGCGAACTTATGAGCGGAAGAGAAGGTTTGGCTTTGAGACCATTGAACAGGCGAATTCCGGAGAATATAAAAATTGTAGGCTCGACTAAGGGAGCAGTCAAAGGTGATTGGGTCAAGGCCAACATAAAATACAAGGGAGATGTTGATTCCAGGCATGCTGTAACTGTATGCGAAATAACTGAAGTAATAGGCAAAGCTGGCGATATGACAGCCGACATGATGGCCATAATTCAGGAATTTAATATCATGGCTCCTTATACTGAAGAGGAAAACCAGAAGGCTATTGAGTTAGAGCCAAGAGAGATAAAAAGAGAAGATCTTACCTCTCATTACTGTATCACAATAGACCCGCACGACGCTAAAGATTTTGATGATTCTGTTTCATTTATGCCAGGCAAAACCAAGAATGACTGTATCATAGGCGTGCATATTTCGGATGTCGCAGCATACATTGCACCTGGTTCATATTTTGACAAAGAAGCTAGAGAAAGAGGGTTTAGCGCTTACATTCCAGGCAATACTCTTCCTATGCTGCCCAAAGGATTGACAAGGAGAATGAGCCTCACGACAGATAAAGAAAGTTTGGCTCATACTGTTTTGCTGACAGTTAATATGAAAACAGGAGAGATTAAGAACTACAAAAGAACGCATAGCAAAATTCAAATTAGAAACAGGTTGAATTTTGGGCAAGTTGAAGATTATATCAAGAACAAAAAGATAGTTGAAGGATGGAATGAGGAGCTAACCGGGAACCTTGATAGGCTAATCGAAGTTTATAAGGCTATGCGAGAGTACCGTAATATTAATGAGAAGTTTTTAGATCTGACTACTACGGAAATAAGAGTTTTGAGAGATGATGCTACTGGTGAAATATTCGGAATTGAACGCAAAAAGCAGGGTGAAGCTGACCAGCTGGTCGAAGAATATATGCTTGCGGCCAATTCAGCCGTAGCAAGAGAACTTACAAATAAAAGGATACCAGGAATTTACAGAATTCACCCTGAACCTGATGCAGAGAAGCTCGAAGAATTCTCCAATTTCGTAGCAGATGTTTTTAAAATCAATACAGGAGATCTTGCTTCAGGAAGAGTAGCTTGTAAATCATTCCTAGAGAAAATTCACGGCAAAAGCTATGAGGAAATTATAAGTTCTGCATTTTTAAGAGCATTGAGCAGAGCCCTTTATTCGGAAAAAGCGTCAATTCACTTTGGTCTGGGCAAAGGTCTCTACAGTCATTTCACAAGCCCGATAAGAAGATATTCAGACCTTACCACTCATCAGCAGCTTTGGGATTCAGACACAACAGGAAAAGTAAGAACAGAAGAGGAAATGGCCAGAGCCGCGCTGGATTGTACGGAAAAAGAAAAAAATACTGATAATGCCTACTTTGCCGCAAATGACAGACTCAAGCTCCACTATCTAAATAAGTTGATGATGGAGGATAAATTAGAAATTTATGAGTCGGTAATAAGGCATATAGGATCAACTATGATATTTGTGGACTTATTATCTTTAGGTATCTCCGGATGCGTGCCTGTAAAATATATGAAAGGGGATTTCAGAAAGGCAAAAGGCAAACTTACATCAGAAAGAGGGTCGTCCAGCTATAAACCAGGAGATACAGTATTTGTCCAACTCGAAAAAATAGATTTCGTAAAAGGCGACGCTGTTTTTAGGCCTGTTCAATATTAGAATTTTTGGACTAAACTTGTTCCTTCAATACAAGGAAGTATCTTAAGGGCTCATTTTAAATAATTACTTACAATATGGAAAACAATGGCTAAGGTAAAATCCAGTACAAAGTTTGATCAGATATTTGAGACCAAGGTCAAGAGGAAATTTACCTTTTTGCCGGTAATAGATTCTTATATATTTAGAGAATTTCTGATTATTTATGCCTGTTGCATGATGGCATTTTGTATGCTCTTCCTCATAGGCGACCTTATTAACAATCTTGGTGATTTCCTTTCTCCTGAAGCGACAATTTGGGGTGGAATATCATATTTTCTTTTAAAACAGCCCGGAGATATCCTCTTCGTGCTTCCTTTATCGCTTATGCTTGCTTGCCTTTACACTATGGCAAAAATGGGTATGAATAATGAAATCACTGCAATGAGGGCATCCGGAATTTCTCTTGTGAGGTGCGGAGCATCAATATATGTCGTTGCATTGATAGTGACGGGAGTGAATTACTGGTTCAATGAAAGTTTAGTGCCGCGATGCAATATGGAGGCTCAAATAATTGTTAAGTCTATTGGAAATCCCGATTATTTTAAAAGGCTGACAAATATGCTGATGTACAGAAGCCCCGACAATGAAAGAACATGGCTAATCAAATCATTTGAGAACATAAACGAGCAAAATGAAGTTCAACTAAAAAAATACGATTCAAAAGGGCGGCTCCAGATGGAATTATATGCGCCTAAATCCAGTTATTCAGAAGTGGATGGATGGAAATTTTACAATACCACCTTGGTAAAATACAAAGATATATCTCTTGGCGATGATTTAGAAAAATTAAAAACAAATACAAGGCAAACTTTTATAGTCCCTGTTACAACAAAAGTTTCACTACTAGACAAGGATAGCCCTGAATACAGCTCACTTGGAACAATTATCGAAGACCCGGAAGACATTCTAAATACCATTAAAAATCCCGACGAGATAACTACTGGCGACATAATAAGAAGACTTTCTATTTCCAAGGAACTCGATCCGCTGTCAAAAAATACGCTAAAAACTGAACTGGCAACAAGATTTGCATTCCCTTGGGTGTGCATACTTTCTGTCATGGTCGCAGTACCTATTGCCGGCAAAAATATGAGAAGGGGCATAATGGTGTCTGTAATTTCGGCAGTGGCCGTAATAATAATTTATCTTACAATTTCACAGTTATTTGCTATTCTTGGCAATAGAGGAATAATGCCGCCTTATCTTGCAGGCACTCTTCCAACTATAGCTCTTGCTATATATGCATGGAAATATATTAACAAGAACAAGTAATTCACTTACCACAAAGACTACAAAAGACCAAAGGAACGACAAAATGGCTAAAGGAACAGTAACTCAGAAAATTTTGGCTGAACACATAGTTAATGGAACTCATACAGCAGGCGCTGATATTGCCATAAAAATTGACCAGACTCTAACTCAGGATGCCACAGGTACAATGGCATACCTTGAACTTGAAGCGATGAATATTGATCACATAAAGACTGAGTTATCAGTTTCATATGTTGACCACAATACTCAGCAGAATGGTTCTGAAAACTGCAATGACCATCTTTACCTTCAAACTGTCGCTGCTTCAAAAGGTGTTTATTTTTCAAGACCAGGCAATGGGATATGTCATCAAGTTCATCTAGAGCGCTTTGGCATTCCGGGAAAAACTCTTCTTGGTTCAGATTCACATACGACCACAAATGGCGGAATTGGGATGCTGGCAATAGGAGCAGGCGGTCTTGATGTTGCTTTGGCAATGGCAGGGAAGCCATTCAGGCTTTCTTATCCTAAAATAATTGGAGTAAAACTTTCGGGTAAACTTCAGAATTTTGTATCTGCCAAAGATATTATTCTTAAAGTTTTGGAGACGCTAACAACTAAAGGCAATGTCGGATCAATAGTCGAATACTTTGGTGATGGAATTAAAACTCTATCTGTGCCAGAGAGAGCTACTATAACAAATATGGGAGCTGAGCTTGGAGTAACTACATCTGTGTTCCCTTCTGATGAAACGACTAAAAAGTTCCTATTAGCTCAGTCAAGAGCAGACAGTTGGAAAGAAATTACCGCTGACAAAGATGCGCAATATGACAGAGTTATCTACATAGACCTTAATACTCTCGAACCGCTTGCCGCCTGTCCTTCAAGCCCTGATAACATCAAAAAAATCAGCGATTTGAAAGGGATAAAAGTGGATCAGGTGATTATTGGTTCATGCACAAATAGTTCATATCTTGATATTTGCCTTGTTTCTAAGATGCTAGACGGCAGAAAGATTAACGATAATATATCTTTATGTGTCGCTCCAGGAAGCAAACAGGTTTTCGAAATGGCCTCAAGAAATGGAATTATCTCTCCGATAATTGCTGCAGGAGCAAGAATCCTTGAGTCTGCCTGTGGTCCCTGCATCGGTCAGGGAATGAGTCCGGCTGACGATTGCATCTCATTGAGAACATTTAACCGCAACTTTGCTGGAAGAACAGGTACCAAAAACGATAAAGTTTATCTGGTTAGCCCGGCCGTAGCCGCCGCATCAGCTTTAACAGGTGTCATTACTGACCCGAGAGACCTCGAAATCGATATGCCAAAACTCGAGATTCCTGAAATATTTCTCATAAATGACAACATGATTATTCCTCCTATTTCTCAGGAAAAAGCAACGGCAGTCACAATTATCAGGAAGCCAACGCTCGGCAATCCGCCTTTGAATACTGCTCTTCCTAAGAACATTAACGGCAAAGTGTTAATCAAGGTTGGAAGCAAAATAACTACTGACCACATAATGCCTGCAGGAAAACATCTCAAACTCAGAAGCAACATTCCAGCTTACTCAAAAGTAGTCTTTGAATGTTTCAATATAGATGGTAAACCAACATTTTCAGAAAGAGCCGAAACTGTAAAAAACTCAGGCGCTCATGGAATAATAGTCGCAGAAGAAAGTTATGCCCAAGGTTCTTCAAGAGAACATGCTGCAATATGTCCGATGTACTTGGGGGTTAAAGCTGTAATAGCTATTTCTATGGAAAGGATTCATACTGCTAACCTTATTAATTTCGGAATAATCCCTCTCTTTTTTGGGAATAGCACCGATTACTCCAAAATAGATGAAGGCGACTCCATTGCTATTGATGATGTTATAACTCAATTGCGTTCAGAAAGCAAAATTAAGGCTACTATTGTAAAGCCTGGCGGAAAAACTTTGGATTTGGCTTTAAGTCATTTTCTAAATAGTGAGAATGTAGAAATTATTATCGCAGGCGGCATTTTAAACCAGAAATAAACTTGGAGCTAGCTAAATGTCCGGGAATTCATTTGGAACACTTTTTAAAGTTACAACTTTCGGAGAATCTCATGGAAAGGCTTTGGGTGTGGTTATTGACGGAGCTGAGGCTGGGATTGAGCTTTCCGAAGAGGATATCCAAAAAGATCTGGACAAGCGTAAGCCAGGAACTTCTGAGCTTGTCACGCAACGCAAAGAATCAGACAAAGTGCAGATACTATCAGGTGTTTTTCAGGGCAAGACCACCGGTACGCCTATTGCAATGGTTGTTTACAATGAAGACCATAACTCATCATCATATGAGAACTTAAAAGAAATATTCCGGCCAGGGCATGCTGATTATACATATTTTAAAAAGTATGGAGTTCGCGATTACCGAGGCGGCGGGAGGTCCTCTGGCAGGGAAACCCTATCAAGAGTAGCGGCTGGAGCAGTTGCTAAAAAGATGCTTGCCAAATTAAATATTGCGGCAATAGCTTTCGTAATTAAAGCAGCGGGGATTGAGTGTAAAAAAATCGAACTTTCAGAAATTGATAAGAATGATATGAAAGCGCCTGATTGTGAAGCGGCTGAGCTTATGAAACAGAAAATTCTACAATTAAAAAGGGAGCATAATTCAGCAGGTGGAATAGTTGAGTGCATCATAACAGGAGTTCCTGCAGGAATCGGTGAAGGAATTTTTGATAAACTAAATGCTGATTTAGCTAAAGCCATGATGTCAATACCATCGGTAAAAGGAATAGAATTCGGAGTTGGGTTTAAATGCGCCGATATGACCGGCAAAGAGAATAATGACCAGATATCCTGTGACGGTTTTCTATCTAATAACAGCGGTGGAATTCTTGGCGGCATATCTACGGGGCAAGATATAATTTTTAGAATCGCTGTCAAACCTACACCATCGATTTCCCTAGAACAACAGACTATTAATATTAATGGAGATGATGCCGTATGCTGTGTTGAAGGTTGGCATGATCCTTGCATC
>JBAXXY010000116.1:0-8728 GCA_037127655.1 Lentisphaerota bacterium | reverse complement strand
GAGTTAGAGCGCTATGCGCTTAATTAATAACGGCCCCTGTTGTTGGGGAAGAGCCCATGAAGTAAAAGTGGTGGGCGATGAGGGACTTGAACCCCCGACACCTTGGGTGTAAACCAAGTGCTCTAGCCAACTGAGCTAATCGCCCACTAATTTGTAAGAGTTGATAAATTAGGTTATCAATAATAAAAAACAAGTTTTAAAATAATTATCGTTTCAAAAATTGATTAAAGTTTGAACATTTAGGCTTTGCCGGCAAACATAATTATTTTCAAACCATCTATCAACATTTGAGTAGCAAGAATAACTAGAAGCATCCCCATTAATTTTTCCATCGCAATCAGTCCGCGAACTTTTAAAAGCTTATAGAGATTTGTAGAGAATGCAAGAATAATAGAAGTTCCAAACCATGCCACTAGAATTGCACAAAGATTTAACATCAATGTCGTTGTAGGAGTTTGAGGCAACAGCAAAATTACGGCAAAAGCCGATGGTCCTGCCACAAGAGGGATTGCTAAAGGGACGATAAAAGGTTCTTCAGTGAATTGTTCCGAGACTTCATGCTTTTGAGGAAAAATCATCTTAAGCGCAATAATTAGAAGAATCAGACCGCCGCTGATACTTATAGATTCCTGGGTTAAGTGAAGCAAAGACATTATATATTTTCCGACGAAGAAAAATACAAGAAGGACTATTAGTGAAATGAAGAGTTCCCTTATCAAAACTCTTCTCCTTCTTTCGGGTTTTACTCCTTTGAGAATTGACAAAAAAACAGGCACATTGCCTAGCGGGTCCATAATGAAAAACATTATTAATACAGTAGATAGAAAAGCATCCATTGCTACCTCTTTGTAATTCTATAAAGGAAGTAAAGCCCTCCAGCCTGGTACACTATATTTGGAATCCAGAGGAGATATTGAGGATATAGATCAGCCCTTTCGTTAAGCGTATTGCACAAGATCACAAAGAAAAAGAAAATTCCTGCGAGGATTATGCTTATAAAGAGTCCGACTGAAGTTTCCTTTCGTGAAGTCCTGATTGCCAAAGGAAACCCAAGAAGCAAGAAAGCTATGGGGGAAAGCCCCATAGCAAACATTAAATTGAGCTGAGTTTCCATTTCAGTAGTAGAAAATCCCAATTTTTTGTAAAGAGTTATTTTACCCATTAATTCATTGTAGGTCATAAAGTCAACTCTCTTTTGGATTGGCTGATCATTTAATTCTTTATCTACATTGATAGAAAGGACAAACTCCTTGCCGTAAAGTCTGTCCTGAGCAGAATCGCCCTGATAGCTTATTATATTGTAGTTATATAGCGTAATAGACAATATCCCTGTTTCTCTGTCAGGCTTGATAAACCCTGTAGCTGCGGTAATATCCTGTGCGATATTTTGTTTGCTTTTATCAAAAGTAAATATCTGTATATCTTTAATATTGCCAATATTATCTCTATTTTTGACATATACTACCATATCATCAAAATTACATGGCTGTCCGGGCGGTATCAATGCTTCAGGATTATTGAAGCCTACACTTTTAGTAAGAACTCTAGCCTGCCCCATATAGTATGGCGCCCAAGTAGTCTGCAAACTTATGCATATTGCTGTAAGTACAAAAATTAAAATGATTAATGGCGATATTATCTGAAAAATAGAAATACCACATGCCCTCATTGCGGTAATTTCGTTATCGGCAGACATTTTGCCGAACATCAATAAAACAGCGACTAGAATGCCCATCGGCACCGTAAAAGAAAATATCATCGGCATCATGTACAGCAATACCTTTATTGCAGATGTAATAGGTATTCCGTTAGATACAAGCCTAAGCACTTGTATAAGATTCCCTCCCAGCATACCGAAAGTCAGAATAAGGATAGCTGAGAATAGAATTAGAACGAGACTTTTGGTAACATATATATTAAGAGTTTTCATTGACTAATAATCTGCTCCTACATCAAAGTAAAATTGGGCGCCGTTATTATAAGAACTTTCTACACTACGAACAGGGAATCCCAAATCGAATCTAAGAGGCACAGATGAAATCATAGGAATATTTACTTTTATACCATAACCTGCACCGACATTCATATCAAAATTGTAATCAAAAGGATTGCTCCAGGCATTACCTATATCAACAAAAGGAGAACCTTTGATCCACTTATAAATAGGATGCTCTAGCTCAAATGTGCCTGTCCACATCGAGAGACCTCCTGCCGGCAAATTACTACTGCCATTGACAAGCGGAGAAACTGTCATAAATTGAAAGCCTCTGAGAGAGTTCTGACCGCCAAGGAAATACTTCTGATATATCGGAACATCGTCATTGCCATTGCCGCCAATGCCGCCTGTCGTTCCTATTTTACTTCCCACATGGGCTATAAGGAATTTATCGAAGAAGTTCCAATATCCATGTCCATTACCTTCCAGTCCATAGTAGTTTGTATCGCTACCCAAAGCAACGGTATCTCCTAAAGCTTTACCTGACAGCAAATAACCTGAAGTAGGACTAAAAAGATCGTCTCTGGTATCTCTTGCAGCATTCAAAGTTAGAGCGCCTTTTCTAGAATTTCCTTCATAGGTGTTAGTGAAACTAGTAGGATATCCGCTCGAAAAATTGTAAGTTTTGACAAAGTCGAAGACATAACCTAATCCGATGCTGTTAAAACTCCCTACTTGTTTTGTTAAACCTAAGTTTAGACCAAGATGCCTTTCACTCCAATTAGGAAGCGCTCTGACATTAAAGAAAGCGCTTGTGTCTAATCTTAGAGGAATCCCGAAAAGCCATGGTTCAGTAAAATTAGCCACAAGGCTCGAATCTTCAGTACCTATCTGGGCAATTAAACTAGCTCTCTGACCGCCGCCCCTAAAATATGTGGATGGATCGGCAATATCAAAATTCGTCTCAGTAAGCGAGAGTCTGGCAACAGGGCCGGCATCCGTAGAATATCCACCGCCGAGTGACACCTTGGCCGTAGCTTTCTCTGTTACTTCATAGTTTACATCTTTCTCTCCAGGAACTTGTGTATTTGAGCTGAATGTCTCTATTTTATCGAAATAGTTCATTGCCATCAGCCTAGATTTTCCTGTGTCTATAAGTTTATTATTTACAGGGTCTCCCGGTTGAATTGGAAGTTCTCTTCTTATTACATAGTCTTTTGTAATCTTATTTCCGGAAATATTTATATTCCTGACATTGTACGGCTGACCCTCAAAGATATCGAAAGTTATGTCAACAATATGAGTATTGAAGTCTGGCGCGATATCCGCTTTACAATTAATGTCGCAGTAGCCTAACTTATCAAACTTACCTTTTATAGAAGATATGGACGCTTCTTCTTTTAAATAGTCATACATTTGGCCTGCTTTCATATGAACCAGACTCATTATTTCTTCTTCAGAAAAAACTGTATTCCCTTTAGCTTTAATAGTGCCGACTTTGTATGGTTCACCTTCAGTTATATTAAAAGTCACATTTACAAAATCGGTTTCTCCTTCGACTTTTTGAATATCGTAAGTTGCCTTAAAGTCAAGGTAACCTTTTGTCCAGTAAAGATTTCTTAGCCTCATTTCATCCTGTTTGGCTACAGCTTCATCATAAAGCCCCCAATCCATGATCCAATTTAAATAAGAATGTGATGTTTGAACTTCATCCTTAAGCGTCCAACTTGAAAAAACCGTATTGCCTTTGAAATATACATTATCAATTTTTACTCTTAGATTTTCCTGAATAGTGAAAGTAACAACCACTTCTCCATCTTTTTCAGAAATAGTAGAAGGAAAGACAGTTGCCTGATAATAGCCATTGCTTTGATACAAATTCTTAATATTAGCTATACTTTCCTGAAGGAGTTTCTGTACTAATGGTTCGGACTTATGAAGTTTGACTTCTTCCATTATTTTTTCAGTAGTATATTTTTCATTGCCCTTAATGACTATATTTTTGATTCGTGGAGTATTGGTAAGAATATATTTTATATCCATCTTGCCGTTTAATCCCGTAGAAGTCTTAGCTTCTACATCTGTAAAGTAACCGGTATCGTAGAGAGATTTTATATCCTCATTAAGTTTATCCTGTGAAAACTCTTCGCCTGACTTAAGGTGGATATTGTAGTCAATAAGGTCTTTAGGAACTTTTGATGTGCCAGTCTGGTCGAATGTTATATTGCCTACTTGAGATGAGTATAAGCTAGAACACAAAAGGAATAGACACGCAAAAAAGGTATATTTTTTATTCAATGGACCACTTCCGTAACTTGGAGTTAATACAATGTAGGATGACAATTATCCTTCATTATATCTCGACAAGCTGCGAAATGTCATTATTTTTGGAAAAAATTGTAATTTTGCTACGCCAGTCTGTCCATTCCTGTTTTTTTCTACTATTAATTCGGCTTCTACGCACTCAACTGAGTTATCTTTTTGAGGATCTCTGTCTCTATGCAGAAACATAACAATATCTGCATCCTGTTCTATGGCGCCTGATTCTCTCAGATGACTGAGCTTTGGTCTGTCTTGAGTTTCTGCCTGACGGTTTAACTGAGCAAGTACAACAACTGGGACATTAAGCTCTTTAGCAAGCGCTTTTATTCCAACTGATATTTTTGCTACTTCTACCTGTCGATTGTCGCTTTTACTAACTGAGGCCTGCATTAACTGCAAATAGTCAATAATAATAATATCAATCTTATAATTTGCTTTTAGCCTTAATGCTCTTGCCTTCAATTCATTAATATCCAATCCTGGCGTAGGGTCGATATAGAAAACTGCTCTGCTAAGTTCACTTGCTGCTCTGGTTATTCGCGACCACTTTGAATTAAATTCGTTTTCATCAAATCTTTTGTCGTAAAAATCCTTCTCAGATATTTCTGCAATACTGCAAAGCATTCTGCGAGTAAGTTGTTCCGCAGACATTTCCAAACTAAAAAATGCAACATTCTTTTTCTTTCTCAATGAAATATGGGTCGCAATATTCAAAGCGAGTGATGTTTTGCCTATTGAAGGTCTGGCTGCAATAACTATCATTTCCTGATTTTTAAGACCGATAATTATATCGTCCAGGGTAGGAAACCCGGTGGAAATTCCAGTTGCTTCAGTTTTTCTGCTGCTTAGACTCTCCAGATACTTAACCGCATCGACAAGATGATCTGAAAGTTTTGAAGCAGAACTTGATACATTCTCATTTCTGACCTCAAATATTGAACTTTCGATCTCTCCCATCAGATTGGATGCTTCATCTGCTGAAGCATCATAGCATTTGTTGATAGTTGAAGCGCACACAGCGATCATTTTCCTAAGCGCTGCTAGATTTTTTAGCGTCTCACACCAGTTCTCAATGTTTGCCGTTGTTGCAATACTATTTTGAAGTCCTATAAGGTATTCGTCTCCGCCAATACTCTCAAGAATACCTTCTTGTTTTAGTGCGGAGCTAACGGAAAGAACATCAAAAAAAACACCTTTTTCATGATAGAGTTTGTGAAAAATCCGAAAGATTCTTTGGTGTGCAGGGTAGAAAAAATATGCAAGATTGTTCTTTTCGGAATATGGCAGCTTTTCGATGGCTATATTCCTGGCTTCTTCTTCAAGAAGCATAGCCCCCAACACAGCTTTTTCTATATTTAAATCGTGTGGCGGGGGCTGATCACTAGGGAAAAAAAAATCGTTTTTTCTTTTTTCCTGTGACATTAATTTAAGCCTAAGCCTTTACAACAGCCAGTTTTATTACAGCTATAACTTCAGGATGAAGCTTAACTTTTACTTCGTAAGAACCAAGTTCTTTAATTGGCGCAGAAAGGATAACTTTAGCATGCTCGACTGCTACGCCTAATTCAGTTATAGCTTGAGCGACTGTATGGGAAGTAACAGAGCCGAAAAGTCTGCCATCATCGCCGACATTCATGGTAATATTGACTTTAAGTTCCGCAAGTTTGGAAGCAATCTGCTGTAATTTTTCAATTTCAACTTTTCGCTTCGCTTCAATGCTTTCTCTGCGAGCCTCAAACTGCCTCAAAGCGCCTTTAGAAGCTTTTAAAGCAAGTTTTTTAGGAACAAGGAAATTCCTCGCAAAACCTGGAAGGACAGCAATTACATCGCCTGCGTTGCCGAGGGTTTCTACATCTTCTAAGAGTATATATTTTTCTTTCATAATAAGTCTCTTGAGTTACTGTGTTTATCTTACAATGCTAAAGCAAGTACTCTTGCTCTCTTAATTGCAGTACAAAGCATTTTCTGGTGTATCTTGCATGTACCTGTAACGCGGCTGCCCAATATTTTACCGTTTTCTGTCTGAAATCTTGCCAGAAGTTCTGTATCAAGGAAATCTATATAGTTAACCTTATTTTCACAAAATCTGCAGATTCTAGGTCTTACATCTCTTCTTACGGTTCTTCTTCTTGGTTTATTATTTTGCATCATTTTAAAAATTCTCCGAATAAATTTTAGATTTCACTCAAAATGGGATATCATCTTCGTGCTCAATATTATCAACAAAAATATCCTTATCATGGGATGGAACAGGCATTGGCTGTCTTGTTTGTTGCTCTCTCTGAGCATTTTGATTAAAATTCTGTTTTGGACTTTCTTGATAAGAATACCCGTCTTCCTGAGAGCCTGAACTATCAGGCGAAGACTGAAATTTTCTGTCTTCTGATCTGTTAGAACTCATAAATTGGACTCTATCAGCAGTAACGCGAAGCCTGGATTTTTTGTTTCCGTCCTTATCGTTCCACATGTCAGCTTTAAGCCTGCCTTCAACTAACACAGAAGAGCCTTTTTGTAAATACTTGCCACAATTATCTGCCTGTTTGCCCCATGTGACTATGTCAACATAGCAAACTTCTTCTCTTTCTTGTCCATTGCTTGTGAATTTGCTGTTTATGGCTATAGAGAAATCACAAACTGCAGAACCTGAAGGGTTAGATCCTATTCTTGGATCTTTGGTCAGATTTCCCATTAGGATTACTTTATTAAAAGACGGCATACAAATATCCTCTCAACTATTCTTGAGTATGTTATAAGGAAGCTTCCTTCTGTAGAATGGCTTCACTGGCTTTTATCTGATTTTCAGGTCTGTCATATACAAAAACCTGCACGCGCAAAGTACGCTCATCAAGCTTATATCTTTCGGATAAATCCTTTGCAAAGCTCTCTTTTGCGCTAAAAACGAAATCATAATAAATTCCTGCCTTACGCTTCTTTATTTCTCTTGCGAACTGCTTACGACCTAGAGGAGTAACGCTAACCATTTCTCCACCGGCCCCGGAAATCACTGAGGAAAATTCCTCTGCGAATGCTTTTCCTTCGTCCTGAACTTTTCTTTCATCCAGGATGAATACGGTTTCGTACTTTTTCAATTTTGTGCTCCTAGTTATTATTATTGGGTTTATTCGCATTGACGATATTCATAGCCATAAAAATATCTCTTGCGATTGTTAATTTAATTGCTTCAAATGATAAACTGACTGATTTTTTTAATTCTTCCAACTCAGTATCTTTAAATTTGTCTAATACATGATCTATCGTTGAAGTTTCTTCTGCTCTCCCTATTCCTACCCTCAGCCTTGCAAAATCGCTTGTCTGAAGCGATGACATAATAGACTCTATGCCATTATGCCCTGCGCTTCCTCCTCCCAACTTCAGCTTTACACATCCAAGTTCAAAATCCATATCATCTTGAACAACTAATATTTCTGAAGGCTCGATATTTTCGGAATCAGTTAATCTTTTAACAGCAGTTCCGCTTAAATTCATATAAGTCATAGGCTTCAAGAAATGAATTTTTCTGCCGGCTATATTTTTAGCGGAATAAACTCCTCCGTATTTATCGAATGATATAATTTCTCCTTTTAAGGTTGATAAGAATTCATCAACTATCTTAAACCCTATATTATGTCTTGTGCCTTCATACTTTTTCCCGGGATTGCCTAACCCTATAATCGCTCTTATTATATTTGTATTGAGTAATGGCATTGGAATATCTTATTCGGGGGGCAAGAGGCAAAAATTTGCCTCTTGAAATACTTTTAATAAACTTCTCAGGTTATTCTTTTTTATCCTTTGCTGCAGCAGTTTTAGCAGGAGCGGCTTTAGTTGGAGCAGCTTTTGCATCAGATGCCTTTGCTGAACCTTCAGCGCCTGCGGCTTTTTCACCTTCAGCGCCTGCAACAGTTTCAGTAGCTTCAGCAGTTTTTTCTACTTCGATCTTAACCTTCGGCAAGCCTACATGGAATATTACCTGCTCCATATCTCCTACTGCTTTTACATTAGCAGGGAGAATAATATCTTTTAGGTGAAGAGATGCATTCAAAGCCAAATCAGTAATATTGACTGTAATTGACACTGGCAGATCAGCTGGTAGAGAAGAAACCTGAATTTCATGTACATACTGGTCAAGCACTCCACCCTGGACCAATCCTGCGGCATGTCCGTGAGGATAAACAGCTACAGAAGCAACTATCTCTTCATTCATATTAATTTCAATGAAGTCAACATGAGTAGTTTGAGCAGCCAGATAATTATATTGAACATCTTTAATCAGCGCATTTATTTCTTGACCATTTGATGCAACTAAGGATATAATACTTACATCTTTGCTTAGTACTTTATCTAACTCCTTAGCATTCATTTCGAAATGTCTTGGATCTTTATGTAAGCCATAGACTATTGCCGGAACCTGTCCTGCTTTTCTAGCTCTACGCGAAGAACCAGAGCCAAGAACTGTTCTTTCAATAACAT
>JBAXXY010000115.1:0-8816 GCA_037127655.1 Lentisphaerota bacterium | reverse complement strand
TTGTTAAAGATACTGGCTGTGGTATCAGCGAAGGAGATCAAAGACATATCTTTGAACGGTTCTATCGCTGCGATTCCAGTCGCTCAAAGCCAGGAAATGGTCTAGGTTTGAGCTTGGCTAAATCTATAATTAAAGCTCACAACGGCTCTATTACTGTTGAAAGTTCGCTTAATTCAGGATCAGAATTTAGAATAATTTTGCCTTATGCTTCCTAAAACTCATTTAGCTTAATAGCGTTTTCGTTACGGACCGCTTGATTTGATCCATTCTTGCTTCAAGCGACCCGGTTAGACCTATTGAAATTCGTAAAAGTCCGTTGGACAACCCGATTTCGTCCTTCTCAGATTCCGGCATTTCTGATGAAGTAGAAGAACTTGAACAGCTTATAAGAGTATCAAAGTAACCCAGCGATACAGCTAACAGCCCGAATTTCTCGACATTCTGAAGATCACTCATTAAGGCATATGCCTTTTCCTGAGTTTTGCAGTCAATTGTTAATACTCCACCATAACCATATCCTTCATTGATCATTGATGTGAAGAGTTCGTGCTGAGGATGGCTTTTAAGTCCCGGGTAGCAGACGCATACATTCATGCTTTCGAGCATTTCGGAAATAGCTAACGCTCTTCTTGAGTGCTCTTTCATTCTGATTGAAAGATGAGGAAGCCTCTGAATGATATCAAATGCCACTCTTGGGTCAATAGTAGGGCCGTAAAGCATTACACGGCCGGTGTGGGTGTCCATTAACTTATTTATAAAATCTGTTGTTGAGCAGATTGACCCGGCTATAAGGTCGCCTGCCCCATTGATAAATTTCGTCATAGAGTAAACAACCACATCGGCGCCAAGTCTAGCTGGAGATACTATCATAGGGCAGAATGTATTGTCTATAAGGAGTTTCAAATTATGGTTTTTGGATATTTCTGACAACTTCCTTATGTCAGCAATTTTGAGTGTAGGATTGCCGATAGTTTCAGCATAGATAACCTTGGTTTTCGGAGTTATGGCCTTTTCAAAAGCCTCTGGATTTGTCGGATCAACGAATGTCACATTTATATCTATTTCCTTGAAAAGCTCAGCCATTAGCGCGTAAGTGCCGCCATAAACTGTATTGCTCGCAACAATATGGTCGCCATGTTTGCATATCTGCAAAAGAGAACATGATATAGCTGACATACCGCTTGAAGTGCTGATAGCATTTTGGGTGCTTTCCATAGCGGACAGGTATCTATCAAGTACATTGACAGTCGGATTAAAATGCCTGCTGTAGAGATAGCATCCTCCTAGATCAGGTGTCATTTTTCCTTCGAATATTTTAGGCATCGTGCCAGGCTCCATGACAGTAAATGTCGCTGACCTTGAGATTGATGGAGTGACACCGCCATGCTCATCAAATTCCCTTTTCGCTTCAGATAGAGACTGTTCCGGGCTAAAATTATTCACTATTCTTCTCCTGATTATATTGTTTTTCTTAGCCTTATTTTAACATAAGAATCCTTATAACGCTGTTAATCTCGACCTTATTTAATTTACTATTTTGATTAAAAATCTTTAGAAAAAACAATCTTCCCTTGACATAATTTCAAATAGTCTATAATGTAAATAGACAAAATAGAATACAAAACATATAATATATAAATTAAATTAATGAAAGTAACTTACAAAGGGGATTATGCGTTAAAAGTAATTTTGTATATGTCACTAAACAAAAATAGTCTTTTGCATCTGGAAGAGCTCTCAAAGTCTCAGGATATTCCAAGAAAATTTCTTGAGTTAATACTTCTTGAACTTAAAAGAGGTGGATTTATTAACAGCAAAAGGGAGGGTATTACCTTGCTAAAGCACCTGAAGAAATAACACTTGGAGATATTGTCAGATTTATAGATGGTTCTGTTTATCCGATTTCGTGTACAAATTCCTCATTGTTTTCGAATTGCTCTGAAGTAGAGAGATGTGTCTTTTTTCCCATATGGAAAAAAATTGGAGACTCTATAACTTCGACAATAGACGGAGTTAATTTTAAAGATTTAGCTATGGAAGCGGTGATCAAAAAGAAAGAAGGAAATCAAAATTATTGCATTTAGTGATGCTTTAATAATTGGGGGGGGGGTAGAATTCCTTTGGCAATTATGCTTTTAAATTTAATTTTATAACAGGAGAGATTTATTATGTCAATTGGGTACAAAGGCAAGAAGAGATACTGGGCTCTTTTTCCATTTGTGGTGTTTCTTGGCACATATCTGATTACTTCATTGATCATTCACGACTTTTATAAAGTCCCGATTGCCGTATCTGTTCTTCTGGCGGCAGTAGTGGCCATACTGATGAATCACAATGAAGAGACGAATAAGAAGCTTGACACTTTTGCTCAGGGCGCCGGAAACCAGACCATCATAATAATGTGCGTGATTTTTATCCTTGCTGGTGTCTTCGGAAGCGTAGCAAAGGAAACAGGGGCTGTATCATCTACAGTGAATATGGCGCTGGCAATTCTTCCTGCCAAAGTTTTAATTCCAGGTATTTTTTTAATAGCCTGCTTCATATCAATGGCTATTGGTACTTCAATGGGAACAATTGCGGCATTGGGGCCGATTGCTATTGGAATTTCAGCTCATACACCGTTCCCTGTAGCGCTAGTGTTGGGAGCTGTTTTAAGCGGAGCGATGTTTGGCGACGGTCTCTCATTCATTGGTGACACGACAATCGCTGCTACGAGAACACAAGGATGCGAAATGCAGGATAAATTCAAGATGAATTTTCTGATTGTACTGCCCGCGGCTATTGTATCATTCTTTGTATTTTATTATGTGGCTGGTCTATATGAAACTACTACGGCTTTAGCTCATGAGCAGTATGAGATATATAAGATAATACCTTATGTAGTTGTTATCCTTATTTCTATCTTTGGAGTCAATGTTTTTATAACTCTGATTACGGGAATAGTGCTCTCAATAATTGTAGGTTTTATAGCTCACTCTTTTGACATCTGGCAGCTTCTTGATGTCATACAAAGAGGGATTACGAGTATGATGGATTTGGTATTAATTTCAGCTATTCTGGGCGGGATAGTAGAAGTCATAAAGTACAATGGCGGTATAGCGCAGATACTGGGCATATTGAGATCGAATATTAAAAGTAAAAAAGGAGCAGAACTTGGCATAGGTCTGCTCGTGAGTCTTGTGGATATATGTACAGCAAACAATACAGTCGCAATTATCGTTACTGGTCCATTGGCTAAAGACATTGCCAAAAGGTATGATATTGCTCCAAAGAGGGCAGCAAGTTTAATAGATATTTTCTCGTGTTCAATGCAAGGAATAATACCTTATGGAGCGCAGATTCTTCTTTGTGTAAGCTTTGTAGGGATGAGCGTTTTGTCGCCTCTGGCAATAATGAAATTCTCATATTACTCATATCTCTCATTAATATGCGTAGTCCTGGCGGTTCTTTTTAACTGGCCGGGAGAGAACCCATGGAAGTTTATTGATAAAGTTAAAAATCTTTTTAAGAAAAATTAATTAAATTCTGAAGGAAATAAAATTATGCAATACTACGAAAGCGTTTTAGAAAAAATTGGACACACACCTCTGATAAAACTATCAAAGATCGGGAAAACTCTCGATGTGAATTTGTTTGCGAAAGTGGAATACTTTAATCCAGGAGGAAGCAGCAAGGACAGGATAGCTCTGACTATGATTGAGGATGCTGAAAAGCGCGGAGTATTAAAGCCTGGAAGCACCATAATTGAGGCTACTGCAGGAAATACCGGCGCGGGTCTAGCTATGGTAGCTGCTGTCAAGGGATACAGATGCATTTTCGTAATGCCCGACAAGATGAGCGAAGAAAAAGTTAATCTTCTCAAGGCATACGGAGCTGAAGTAGTCATAACTCCTACATCTGTTGCTCCAGACTCTCCGCAAAGTTACAATGGTGTAGCTGACAGGCTTGCTAGAGAAATTCCCAATGCCTTTAGACCCGGGCAGTTTACAAATCCCAAGAATCCTGAAGCTCATTACTTCACTACAGGGCCTGAAATTTGGAATGATCTCAATGGAAAGATAGATGTATTTGTTGCCGGAATGGGAACAGGCGGAACTATTTCCGGAGTCGGAAAGTTTCTAAAAGAAAGAAATCCAAATATAAAAATCGTCGGAGCTGATCCTGAAGGTTCAATCTTGTCTGGAGATACCCCTAAATCGTATAAAGTAGAAGGGATTGGAGAAGATTTTATACCTCTGACTTTCAATAGACAGGTCATTGATGACATGGTCAGAGTGAGCGATACTGAAGCTTTCGAAGTAACTCGCCGGCTTGCCAGGGAAGAGGGGTTGCTCGTCGGAGGTTCATCCGGGACAGCAGTCGCCGCCGCGTTGAGATACGCTAATAGAGTCCCATTCGGTTCAAATATAGTTATTCTTCTGCCTGATACTGGAAGAAACTACCTTACAAAAATCTTTTCAGATAAATGGATGGTTGAGAACGGATTTCTAAGAGGCAGCCATCTCAGATACAGCGTAGGCGATGTTATGAACTCCAAGGCAAATGCGCCTGTGGTTGTTTCTATATCTCCCGATAGCGCTGTTTCGGAAGCTGCAAAGATTATGACTCAAAATAATATCTCCCAGCTTCCTGTCATCCATAATGGAGTAGTAGTAGGTCTGGTCAATGAGGAAATCCTTGTAAAGCATCTCAATGACAATCTCAGTCCCGATGAAACAATAGTTTCGAAGGTCATGGGGGCATCTCTGCCGCAGCTTGACGAAAAGACAGACGCGGCCGAGTTATACAGATTGCTCATGGCCGGCTATAATGGAGTATTAGTGATGAAAAACAAAGAGGCTGTCGGATTTGTTACAAAAATAGACTTCGTAAATTTCTGGGCAGAAAAAATAAACAAAAAAGCTTAAATATATGAACTTTAATACAAAAGCGATTCATGTCGGGCAGGAAGCTGATTCAGCGACTGGCGCTACAATAGTCCCAATCTACCAGACATCTACATTTACACAGGATGAAATCGGAGTACACAAAGGATATGAATACTCCAGAACAGGTAATCCGACCCGTACAGCCCTGGAGAAATGTCTGGCTGCTCTGGAAAGCGGAAAATACTGCTTGGCATATGCTTCAGGGCTTGCCGCCACCAATGGAGTATTATCCATTTTGCGACCCGGTGACCATATTGTTTCCGGCGAGGATGTTTATGGCGGGACATACAGGCTTTTTGAAAAAGTATTTGCGCTTTATGGCATAACTGCCACTTATGTAAACGGAACTGATCCTTCCGAGTTTGCAAAAGCCATAAGAAAGGAAACCAAATTCATCTGGCTGGAAACTCCGACAAATCCATTGCTCCAGCTCACAGATATTGCTGCCGTCTCAGAAATAGCAAAGAGGAGGAACCTCCTCCTAGCAGTGGATAATACTTTTGCCACTCCATATCTTCAGAGACCTTTGGAACTTGGTGCGGATATTATTGTCCACAGCACTACGAAGTACATTGGCGGTCACTCTGATGTAGTTGGTGGAGCCGTGATTCTGAACGGCGAAAGCTTATACGAGAAAATAAAATTTTATCAGAATGCAGCAGGCGGAGTGCCAGGTCCATTTGATTCATGGTTGGTTCTAAGAGGTCTCAAAACTCTTGGAATCAGGATGAAACAGCACGAACTCAATGCTTTGGAAATAGCACAATATCTTATTAAACATCCAAAAGTTCTGAAAGTTAATTACCCAGGTCTCAAGAGCCATCCTCAGCATGAACTTGCAAAGAAACAGATGTCTGGTTTTAGCGGAATGATTTCTTTTGAAATCAAAGGCGAATACAAAGAGGTTAATGAGTTTATGAAATCTCTGAAAATCTTTTCTTTGGCCGAAAGCCTTGGCGGTGTGGAATCATTGGCATGCCATCCCACTTCCATGACTCACGCATCTATTCCAAAAGAAGTAAGAGAGGCAAAAGGAATTCATGAGAACCTCATCAGACTTTCAGTCGGAATAGAAGATGCCGAAGATCTCGTTGCTGATTTAGAGCAGGCATTGGAATTTTAAATGGGAAAATCGAAAATTATATGA
Organism: Lentisphaerota bacterium; assembly: GCA_037127655.1. Lineage (GTDB taxonomy): Bacteria > Verrucomicrobiota > Lentisphaeria > Victivallales > GWF2-38-69 > GWF2-38-69. Next base: position 2,741 of record JBAXXY010000115.1, on the reverse strand, counting down.
CTACTACTGAACAAATCAGAAAAGAAACTGTCGGAATAAAAGAGCAAAGTTTAGCCAATTTGCTTTCAGGATATGGCTCTCTTGCAATAGCCTTTTCCGGAGGGGTGGACAGCACTCTTCTTAGCTTACTTGCTAAAAAATATGTAAAAGGCAAGGTTTTATTAGTAAATGCACATACGCCATTTAGCACTGAAGAAGAAGGCGAATTTGTCAAACGATGGGCCAAAGAAAATGATATATCTATAGAAGTCGCCGACTTTGATATACTAAAGGTGGCTGAAGTTCAGAACAATCCTCCTGACAGATGTTATCATTGCAAAAAAACCTTGATGAAGGAGGTGTTTGCTATTGCTAAGAAGTATGAAATCACACAGGTTGCTGATGGTTCAAATATTGATGATTTATCAGACTACAGACCAGGAAGTAAAGCTACAGAAGAACTCGGGATATTGCATCCTTTCATCGAAGCAAACATTACAAAAACCGATATAAGGCAATTATCTAAAAAGTATAATCTGGAAAATGCTGATGCTCCTGCTCAGGCATGTTTAGCTACAAGATTGCCGACGAATACACGACTTTTGGATGAGGATTTACGGCAGATTGAGCGAGCTGAGATTTATTTACATGCGCTAGGTTTCCTTTCCTGTAGGGTCAGAAAGTTTGGAACCACGGCTAAAATTGAAATTCATCTGGTACAAATTATGGAATTCATATTCCAGAGAGAAAAAATTGTAGCATATTTCAAGGAGCTTGGCTTCAAAAATATCACTCTCGACTTGGAAGGATATAAACAGGGTTCAATGAATACTAAAAGTTAATTTATTTACAGAGACAGGAGATGATTTTATGGATATTTACCAAGAATTAACCAACCTTCAGAAATCAAATACTCCTTTTGTTATAGTAACAGTAGTTGATAAAGAAGGACACGCACCACAGATACCAGGAGCCAAAATGGTAGTGGGACTTAAGGACAGACTGTTTGGAACAATCGGCGGCGGAGCTATAGAATTGCTGGCTATAAAAGAGGCTGTCTCAATGCTCGAGAAAAAGGAGAGTCCAAAGCTTCAGAAATACCTCCTTGGAGAAAAGAACGACATTTTAGATTCTATAGAAACAGGAATGGTCTGCGGAGGAAAGCTGACGCTCTTTTTTGAATCTCATGCTGCTCTGGACACAATTTACATCTTTGGCGCAGGACATGTCGGGCAGGCGCTTGTTTATCACCTTTCCAAACTTGATTTCAGAATAGTAGTCTGTGACTGCAGAAATGAGTGTAGCAACGCAATACCTGGAGCAGATGAAGTTGTTATTGCCGACTATTCTAAGATACTGGAAGACAAAGCCGTTCCTGAAAACTCTTTCTTCTTAATTGCAACTCATTCGCATGAATTTGATTTTACAGTTTTAAGGCGAATATATAAGAGCAAGTGGACCCCGAAATATATTGGAGCCATCGCATCCAAAAAGAAGGCTGAAACAGTATTGAAACGCCTTTCTGACGAAGGGTTAATTAGCAATATCGACATCAATAAGCTCTACTGCCCTGTCGGATTGAAAATAGGCGGGACGACACCTCATGAAATAGCCATATCAATAATAGCAGAAATCCTCTCAGTTAAATTCGAAAAAACAGGCAATTCACACTCGCGAACTAATTTAAATTCCACTAAAATGAATTAAGCAAACTCAATAAACAACTGTTGTTGTAACAAATATAAGGATGTTATTACTATGAAAAATGCAGTTATTTTGTCTCCTAATTTCCCAACAAATTTTAAATCATTCTCCACATCTCTAAAAGCTGTGGGGGCAAGGGTTTTTGGGCTTGCAGATGACTCTTACGATAATTTGCATCCTGATCTTAAAAATACTCTAACAGAGTATTATAAGGTCGATAACATGCATAATTATGATGATCTAGTTAGAGGATTAGATTATTTCACTAAGAAATACGGTAAAATTGATCTCCTTGATTCTCATAGCGAATACTGGCTGGAAACTGAAGCAAAACTACGAGATGCTTTCGACATTCCCGGACTAAGAACCAAAGATATGAAGTATATCAAAGCTAAATCCGAAATGAAGAAGATCTATCAGAAGCTCGGGCTTAGAGTAGCCAAGGGCAAGGTAGTACGCTCTTTTAAAGACGCAAAAGCATGGGTCGATGAGATAGGTTATCCTGTTATCGCTAAACCCGATATTGGAGTCGGCGCTTCATCGACATATAAGATTAATAACCTTAAAGAACTTGAAACAGCCTACAAAACTATTGGTTCAGATCCTTACATCATTGAAGAATTTATCACAGGTGCAATTCACTCTTTCGATGGTCTGGCTGACTGGAATTCAGAGCCGATATTCTACACTTCTCATGTTTTTAGTACGCCTGTAATGGATGTAGTTAATCAGGATGACCATATCTACTATTACTCACAGAGAGAAATACCTAAGCAACTCGAGGAAGCAGGAAGGAAATGCGTGAAAGGTTTTAATGTTAAGAACCGTTTCTTCCACCTCGAATTCTTCTATACTCCAAAGGGCGAATTTGTACCATTGGAAGTTAACATCAGGCCATCAGGAGGATATGGCATTGATATGTATAATTACGCCTCAGATTTTGATATTTTCAAAGTATGGGCAGACCTTGTAATAAATGGCAATAACAAGCTGGATTATTCAAGAAAGTACTTCTGTGCCTACATAGGCAGAAAGAATAACAAAACTTATGCCAACCC
>JBAXXY010000114.1:0-8862 GCA_037127655.1 Lentisphaerota bacterium | reverse complement strand
TAACGATAGTCCTCATTATAGGACTTCTGATTATCTACGGAGTTTATAAGTGGGGTACTTCGGGCAGTACTGACAATCAGCCCAAAGTAGCATCTATATCGCAAGCTGAGATTCCGCCTGCAAAACCTCAACCAACCCCGCAACAAATTCAAACTCAGACTTCAATCATAGATGATGATGGCGCACCTGGACTGCCTCTGAATTACAGCAAAGCTGTCATCGGCGACATCCCATCGTTACCCATGTCCAAGAATGCTAAAACCGGAATACTGGTTGATTTGAATACCAGAGAAGTTCTATGGGCAAAGAAGCCCAAAGTACCAGTACTGATTGCTTCGATGACCAAAATGATGTCTATTCTTCTCATACTTGAAGATCTGAAAAGCAATCCAAAAATAGGCCTTGATACGATGGTGCAAGTAACTAAAGAGGCAAGTCATATCGGTGGCAGCAGAGTTTGGCTTGACCCTAAAGAGCAATTTACCATTAGAGAATTACTCAAGAGCATGATCGTTCATAGCGCTAATGACTCGACATATCTACTTGCGCAATATTTTGGCGGCGGCGATGCTGATGTCTTCGTTGAAAGAATGAATGAAAGATCAAAAGAACTAGGATTAAGCGCGACTTTTACCAATACTCAGGGATTACCAGAAAAGAAGGCTTCTGATGAGAATCGCGCTAGTGCCGAAGACATGGTTTTTCTGGCTGAAAAATTATTAAAATCACCTATAGTCCTAGAAGACAACAAGTTAAAATCTATTGTTTTCAGACCCGATTCCGGAAAAGCGCTAAACCTTCTAAATACCAACCGTCTAATCCGCAATGACTTTCCTGGGATAAACGGAATGAAAACAGGTTTCACGGCACGAGCAGGCTTTTGCATAACAGCCACATGCAATAGAGACGGAAGAGTACTTGTCGCGGTTGTAACAGGATTTGCCAACGGAAAAGAAAGAGACAAGTTCGTGGGGCAGCTATTAAGCTGGGGCTATAAACCGACAAAAGCGCAAAAAACAGGATCTTCGACTAAAGGAGTTCCTAGCGTGACTTCTGCAACTACAAAGAAAATTAATCCTTAAATAATATAGGAGTGACTTATGAAAGTATTTGTAACAGGCGGAGCCGGCTACATAGGCAGCGCCACAGTTGAGTATTTATTGGATCATGGTCATACGGTGACTGTTCTTGACTCGCTGGCTACCGGCCACCGCAGAGCAGTTGATAAAAGAGCTGACTTTATTCATATGGATCTTTCCGAAAGAAACAGACTAATACATCTCTTTAAAAATGGCGGATTTGAAGCAGTTATTCACTTCGCTGCTTTCTCTCTTGTCGGAGAATCAATGATCAATCCGAGCAAATATTTTATAAATAATGACGCGTGCAGCATCAATCTTCTGGATGCAGCAGTCGAAGGAAAAGTGCAGGCATTTGTTTTCTCCAGCACAGCCGCCACATACGGATTGCCTGATGAGAGCCCGATTAAAGAAACCACTCCTCAGATTCCGATTAATCCTTACGGCGAATCAAAACTCTTTCTAGAAAAGATGCTCTATTGGTATAACAAAATACATGGTTTGAAATATGCCGCTCTTCGTTACTTTAATGCCGCTGGCGCATCCAAGAATTTTGGAGAAGACCACAATCCCGAAACTCACCTAGTTCCTATAATTCTTCAGGCAGCTATGGAACAGAGAAAAAATATCGCAGTTTATGGTGATGATTATCCTACTAAAGACGGAACTTGCGTAAGAGATTACATCCATATTCAAGACCTCGCTCAAGCCCACATGCTCGCTTTGAGCGCACCAAGAAGCGGTCATTACAATTTGGGGACAGGCAGTGGTTTCAGCGTGAAAGAAGTTATCGAAGTTGCCAGAGAAATTACCGGCAAGAAAATTGAAACAGTAGTTTCTGAAAGGCGACCCGGCGACCCGGCTATCTTGATTGCAGATTCTACTATGGCAAGAAAAGAACTTGGCTGGAATCCGCAAAACGAAGATATAGCTAAGATTATTACTTCAGCATGGGAATGGAAGAAGAAATTCCCGACAGGATACAACGACAGATAAAAACATAGTGCTGAGTTGTGGGTGCTGAGTTTTGAGTTGAAAAACTTCTAACTTCCTAATTTTGACTTTAATACAGGGGGGGCTATGACGGAAATGAATTTTGATGTTTGCGTAATTGGAGCTGGTCCTGGCGGCTATATCGCCGCATTAAGAGCCGCAAGGCAAGGAGCAAGAACAGCTCTAGTTGAAAAAGAATCCCTTGGCGGAACATGTTTGAACTGGGGATGTATCCCTACAAAGACTCTTTTAGCTTCAGCCGATGCCCTTAAACTTGCAAAACACGCTCAGGAATTTGGCATTAAGATTGATGGAACTATCTCTCCTGATTGGGGAAAAATTCAGGTGAGGAAAGATGATGTAATTCAAAAGCTCAGAACAGGCATTGGCGGACTCTTGAAAAATGCAGGAGTAGAGGTATTTGCAGGTTCAGCTGAGTTTATATCGAATTCTGAATTATCAGTAACCCTCTCTGAAACCAAAGAAAAGACTAACCTCACATCAAAAAACTTTATCATTGCGACAGGATCAAAGCCTGTCATTCCTAAATTTATTCCCAAGTCTCCAAGAGTCCTTGATTCAACTGCCATACTTTCACTCCAAGAAATTCCAAAGAGCCTGCTCGTCCTTGGCGGCGGAGTGATCGGATGCGAATTCGCATCACTTTTTGCGGAACTCGGCACAGAAGTTACCATCGTGGAAATGATGCCTGAAATCCTTCCTGAACAGGATATAGAAGTTTCGAAGCAGATTGGCAGGGAGTTTAAGAAACGCAAACTCCAGATTCTGACAGGGAAGCCTCTCGAAAATATAACAGCAACAGACGAGTTTGTCTCAGGGATATTCACTGGTAGAGAACTGAAAGCTGATTACCTCTTGGTTTCCATTGGCAGAATTCCCGTTACTGATGGGCTAAATTCTGAAAAAGCCGGTGTGATCAAAACGGATAAAGGATTCATTGCAGTTGATGAGAAATGCGCTACTAATGTGCCTAACATTTACGCCATTGGCGATGTAACAGGCAGAATCCAGCTTGCTCACATGGCAAGCGCTATGGGAATCTGCGCAGCTGATAACGCTATAGGAAAAACAGCTCAATTCAGCGATAAATTAGTTCCCGGCTGTATTTTCACCTCTCCAGAAATCGGGAGTATTGGATTAACTCAACAGTATTGCGAAAAAAATAACATTGCGGTAAAAGTCGGGAAATTCCCTTTCTCTGCTCTTGGCAAATCAATGGCTATCAATGAAACTGCTGGTTTCTGCAAAATTATTGCATCAGCCGATGATGACAAAGTTCTTGGAGTCCACATAATCGGCCCTCATGCTACAGATCTTATTTCAGAGGCTGTCATGGCTATGAATATGGGCGCTACGGCTGAAGACATCGGATATGCCATTCATGCACATCCGACCCTTGGAGAAGCCATGATGGAAACTGCTCATGCCGTTCATGAGAAGTGTCTTCATATGCCAATAATAAGGAAGCGCTGATATGAAAGTTCTCGTAACAGGAGCAAGTGGTCTTTTAGGTACAGATATAGTCCTTGAACTAATCGCATCAGGCCATGAAGTCATAAAGAGTTCTTTCTCCGAAAGACCAGGTTTTATTGCTGCTGATGTAAGTCTGGAATCAGGCATAGAAAAGCTTGCTGCTATTGACTGGGACTGCATCATTCACACTTCTGCCGCAAGAGATCCTGACTCATGCGAAAAAGATAGAGAAGGAACATATAACCTCAATGTCAAAGCATCTGAAGAACTGGCCAAAATTGCTTCGGCCAAGAAAGCAAAATTTGTCTTTATCTCAACAGATTATGTTTTCTCAGGCAATAACCCGCCATATAGAGAGACAGACAAGCCTGATCCGATAAACTGTTATGGCGAAACCAAACTCGAGGCAGAGAATCTCATCTTGTCTATCTGTACGGATGCTATCATTTTAAGAGTTTCGATTCTTTATGGCATAAGTGCAGGGCTGAAAGCTTCGGCTTTACTTTATTCATCCATTAAGGCAATAAAATCGAAAACAGAAGTTTTTATCGAAGATGTTATCGCCCGCTACCCTGTTTATACCGGAGATGTTGCCAAAGCGATTGGCTTTCTTCTTCGCAAAAAAGCCTCCGGCATTTATCATTTCTCATCAGATGATAAACTTACAAAGTATCAGATAGCATTAATGATAGCATCAGTAACAGGCAAAAATTCTTCTCATATCAGACCGCTTAAAACCTTGCCAGAAACTCCTGCAAAAAGGCCGCTTGACTCTCATCTCGATACAAGCAAAATTTTCTCGCTAGGAATGAAAAACTCTCTCCCATTTAGCGAAAGTATTGCCTCATTCAAGGATAGACTGGAGCTCTAGAGATAGAATCCGAGAGTGCTCCTGCAAAAGAAGGAGGCGGGTTATGATGCCGCTCTGGAATATAATATAAGACTTTGCAGTCCCAGTGCATTAATATAAGAGGATCGAAACCCGCCTCGATAAAACAATAGAATTAAGAATCTGATTTGGCAATCGACTTATAGAATTTTCATTCTTATTTAGCTCTACAGAAATTTAATTGAGCTCTGTTTTTTACGAATATGATGCTATTTTAACGACTCAAATAACCAAAAAATTAAGACCTATCGGAGTTTTTATAATATGATTTTAAGCATCCTTACCAAACTATTCGGTTCTAAATCCCAAAGAGACATCAAAAAACTTATACCTCTTGTTGCTGAGATAAACCAGATCGAAGAAGGATATAAGATTTTAACAGACGAACAGCTTATAGCTAAAACTGCTGAGTTTAAAGAAAGACTTAAAGCCGGCGAAACTACCGATGACATAATGAAAGAAGCCTTTGCAGTGGTTAAAAATGCCTGCAGAAGACTATGCGGTAAAACTATCACTGTATGCGGACATGAAATCCTCTGGGATATGGTGCCTTTTGATGTCCAGCTTATGGGCGCCATTGTCCTCCATCGCGGCAATATCGCAGAAATGGCTACAGGTGAAGGCAAGACACTAGTTGCCACCCTTCCCTTGTATTTGAATGCTCTTACCGGAAGAAATTGCCAACTTGTCACAGTAAGCGATTACCATGCAAAACGCGACTCCGAATGGATGGGCTCGATTTACACTTTCCTGGGTTTGACAGTAGGATGCATTCAAAACAGCATGCACCCTTCCGAAAAAAGAGAACAGTACAATAGTGATATTACTTACGGAACAAACAGCGAATTTGGGTTTGACTATCTTCGTGATATGGGAATGGCTACGACTAAAGAACAGTTAGTCCAGAGAGACTATTTTTTTGTTATAATAGACGAGGCTGACAGTATCCTGATTGACGAAGCGAGGACTCCGCTCATCATCTCAGGGCCTGCGGCTGTTTCCTCACATCAATATGACCGATACAAACCTCTAGTGGCAGAACTTTTTAGAAAACAGAGTCTGCTTTGCTCAAGACTCATCAATGAAGCAAAGGAAGTTATTTCAAAAAATGATGCTCCATCAGACAAAATAGAAAAGGCGTATGTTAAGCTCATGCAGGTGAAACTCGGGATGCCGAAGCATCGCCAGTTAATGCACATGATGCAGGACGGGTCTATCATGAAGCGTCTTGAGAAGACTGAGATGGGTGTCAAGAGCGACCAGAATAGAGGTATGTTGCAGGAAGTTCAGTCCGAACTTTATTTTTCTATAGATGAAAAAAGTCACGAGGCTGATTTAACAGAAAAAGGCAGAACCACCATAAGCCCTGATAATCCGGAAGCTTTTATTCTCCCTGATATGCTTGGCACTCTGCACAATATTGACTCAGATTCTTCGATTGATGAAGCTGAGAAATTCAAAAGGAAGAAGGAATTCCAGGAAAAATTTTCCGAAGACAGCGAGCGAATCCATAATATTTCACAACTCATTAAAGCCTACTGCCTTTTTGATAAGGATGTCAACTACATCATCCAGGATAGCAAAGTCGTAATAGTTGACGAGCATACCGGACGATTAATGCCTGGAAGAAGATTTAACGAAGGACTTCATTCGGCATTGGAAGCAAAAGAAGGCGTTACGATTGAGGGAGAAACTCAGACTTTTGCCACTATCACCATTCAGAATTACTTCAGGATGTACGAAAAGCTCGCAGGCATGACAGGTACTGCAGAGAGCGAAGCGACAGAACTTCATCAAATTTACAAAACTGATGTGATAATTGTCCCAACAAATAAACCATGTATAAGAAAAGATAACAACGACAGCATCTATAAGACAAAGAGAGAGAAATATAATGCTATCATAACTGAAGTTGAAACCCGCCATCAGAAGGGCCAGCCTGTTCTTTTAGGAACAGTCTCAGTAGATGTATCGGAAGTCTTAAGCAGGATGCTCAAGAGAAAAAATATTCCTCACAATGTTCTTAATGCAAAAAATCATGCCCATGAGGCCGATATTGTGGCCAGAGCAGGACAAAGAGCCGCAGTAACAGTAGCTACTAATATGGCAGGCCGTGGTACTGACATCAGACTGGGTCAAGGCATACCGGAACTCGGCGGGCTTTGCGTGATAGCAAGCGAAAGACATGACTCACGAAGAGTTGACAGACAGTTAAGAGGCCGTTGTTCACGGCAGGGCGATCCAGGCGAATCAAAGTTCTATATATCTCTTGAAGACGATCTTATGAGGCTCTTCGGTTCTGACAGGATAGCTTCTATTATGAGCAAACTCGGGCTTGCCGATGGAGAAGAACTTCAGCACCCGCTCCTCAATAGATCCATTGAAACCGCTCAGAAAAGAGTTGAGCATCAGCACTTCTCAACTCGTAAGAGAACTCTTGAGTTTGATGATGTAATGAATAAACAAAGAGAAATTATCTATGGCTTTAGAAAAGATGTTCTCTTCTCTGAAACCCCAAAAGAAATTCTCTACGATCTTGTTGAAACTGAAGTTAAAAATAATGTGACTCTTGCCGCATCCGGCAAAACAGCAAAAGACGGTGGTTTTGACGATGCTCTTATTCTTACATGGTTGAATACTACTTTCCCGCTCGGTTTTACCAAAAAAGATATAATGAGTGATGATGGTAAACATTTTCTTGAACCCGAAGAAATGTGCAAGAAGCTATTTGATAGAGTTGAACTCTCCTACAATGCCAAAGAATCGGCCGAAGACCCGGAATCCATCAAGAGATTGGAAAGGCATATAATTTTAGATGCCCTTGATAGACTATGGCAGGAGCACCTCTACGCCATGGATGGACTAAGAAGCGGAATCTCTTTGAGAGCTTATGCCCAGAAAGATCCGTTGGTTGAATATAAACACGAAGCATACAATCTCTTTTCGTTCTTAATGTCTGATTTGAACCAGGAGATCCTAAGTAATATGTTCCGTTCAGCTACTACAATTCAGGCTTTTGAAAAACTCTTCGCAAGCCTGCCTCAGAACTTTATACATAGAGAAATTGAACAGTTTGGCGCTACAGCGTCAACAAATAATGCGGCACAGCAGCCTCAAGTTCGTAGAATGCCGATGATGAGACCACCGACTCCTGCTAATCCTGCAGACTTATTTGCTGAACCTCGTCAGTCCGAAGAAAAGCCAGCAGAAGAAAAAAGCGTTAGCTACAAAAGGGATTTGGATAAAATCGGCAGAAATGACGATTGCCCATGCGGAAGCGGTAAAAAATACAAAAAATGCTGCGGTAAATAAGTTAGATTTTACACGCTGATTTTTTAGTGTTAGGATTTGCTTTAGTCTTATCAAAGAATCTGAATGGCCTTTTTGATCGGTCAAGGAGTTCAATAACTGCTTCCTTTTGAGATGTAGGCACCTCTAAAGCTATCCCGCATTGTGAGGAATATTCTCTAGGCGTGGGAACTGATAAGCAATCAAAACCATTCTTCCTGCACTCTTTCTCGGCAAGAATAACATCTCTTGTCGAATTAAAAGTCAGAAGAATTTTATCCATAAAATCTTTAGTAATCAGAAAGCAATTTTTTATTTCGCTATAATTTCGTTCTTTTCATCAACAAAGACAATTGTAGGATTTAAAGCTTTTACTTCATCTTCGCAGTATTCTGCATAAGAAACAATAATAACTTTATCTCCTGCTGCCACCAATCTTGCGGCGGCTCCATTTAAGCATATTTCTCCGTTACCGCCTACAATCACATAAGTTGAAAATCGTTGACCATTATTGCAGTTATAAATATCCACTTTTTCAAAGGGCAGAAGGTCAGCTTTTCCAATCAATCTGGAATCTATGCTTATTGAACCATTATAGTTAAGCACAGCTCCAGTAACAGTAGCCATATGTATTTTGGACTTGAGCATTGTTCTTTTCATTATTAGTTTTTCCTCATTTCGAAGTTGTCAATCAATCTCACATTTTCAATAAAAACAGCGATAAAGCGCCGTCCGAAGTGTTCCTCAATATAATCCACTTTTATGTCATGGTCGTCCAGAATCTGCCTTATTTCGCTCAACGGCAAATCTTTCTTAAATGTACTTGCATAAAATGATGCTTTTTCCCTGCCGACAGCACTTAATCGCACATTCCTTGAACTCATTGCCAAACCGTCGTTTTCTCTGACTATCTCACATCCTATTATTTCAGTGCCAAGAAAAAATGACTCAGCCATTTTCTTTATAAGAAGATACTGCTGAAAGTCCTTTTTACCGAAATATGCTTTATGCGCATCAACTATATGGAGGAGCTTAATTACAACAGTAAGGACTCCGTCAAAATGCCCCTTTCGTGTTGCTCCGCACAGGATGGTACTTAATTCATTCTCTATTACCTTG
>JBAXXY010000113.1:0-8950 GCA_037127655.1 Lentisphaerota bacterium | reverse complement strand
TCTAATCTTTTTCTGAAGTTTTTTTTAGCCTCAAATTTTCAGTCGTCTTTACCTCTATTTTCATCGAAGAGCCTCTAAGATAATCAGAACATTTAAGAAGACAAATGGATTTGAGTTAAATTTAGAATAAAAAAAGAAAAGAAGGGGTAAATTTAGATACAAAAATGACACTTGCAATGATGATTATAACCAACAAGTACATCATTAGGAATAAGTAGAGTGCATTCAGAGGAAGTTTGAGCTATAGCTTTGCTCAAAGAACATCTTTGAGCAAAGCGGCAACCTTTATAATCCTTAGAAAAAGAACAAACGCTTCCAGGAATGGATTCTAAGATTGTTTTGCCACTACCCAATACAGGCGTTGAACTAAGCAATGCCTTAGTGTAGGGGTGCCTTGGGTTATTAAATATCTCGCTGATTAAGGCAGACTCTACAATATTACCTGCATACATAATCAGAACCTTATCTGCCAACTGGGCAACTATTCCCAAATTATGAGTAACGAAAAGAATTGACATTTGAGTTCGCTGATTTATTTCTTTAAGCAAGGAAAGAATCTGGGACTGAACTGTTACATCCAATGCGGTGGTTGGTTCGTCGGCTATAAGGATTTCAGGATTTCCAGCCAATGCCATTGCTATCATCACTCTTTGCTGCATGCCTCCGCTAAGTTGGCATGGGTATGAATTCATTCTGTAAGAAGGGTCTGAAATCCCTACGAGATTAAGAAGTTCTATAGCTCTTGCTTCAGTATCCACAATATCAGGGTTGTGCTCATCTATAGCTTCATAGAGCTGCTCTTTAACCTTAAAAACAGGATTAAGGGAATTAGCTGGATCTTGAAAAACATAAGCTATCTTTCCACCTCTCAAGGAACGCAGCGTTTTCTTATTTAAGTGTAGGATTTCGTATTTTCCAGTTACTGAGGTTAATACAATTGACCCGGATGTGCTGGAAATTGAATCATCTATAAGTTTAGCTATAGAAAGACATGTAACGCTCTTACCGCAACCGCTTTCACCAACTATTGCAACAATTTCTCCTCTATTAACATTGAAGGATATATTTTCCACAACTGAAACATTTTGAGAAGAAGTAGTAAAATCAACAGATAGGTTTGATACTTTAAGAAGAATTGAACTATCCCGTTTGGCGTTAATCATAGATATTTAGTTAAAGCAAATTCTAGATATACACTGTTCAAAACTTTCGTGCCCGCTAATAATATCTATTTCTACGCGGAGAAAATAAAATTCAATATCCCTCCTGCTTAGAAGAGGAATTCGAACGGCATCTTTTTCAGTAGTTATTACCATAGTAGCTTTAGCCTTTTTAGCATCTACAATGAAGTCAATAATTTCCTGTTGAGTGTAGTTATGATGATCGGCAAAACTCTTGCTATGAACTATTTTTGCACCATAATCTCTTAAGAATTTCTCGAAGCTTTCTGGCACGGCAATTCCACTAAGCGCAGCAATATTCTTCTTTTTTAGTTCAGTCAACTGCAGACGGTCGCCCCTTTCGAAAACACTTTCCAAGTATTGAGGCTTATGGCAACATTCAATAATTTCCGCGTTCCTATTATGATGTTCTACGAATCTTTTAAGATGTCTTATATGGTTTCCACCATTTGATTTAGTTAAAAAGACATAATCAGCTCTACGGAGGTTCTTAATAGGCTCTCTTAGAAGCCCACGAGGCAGGACATGATGATTATGAAATGGAAGAGTCGAATCAACTAAAACTATATTCACATGTGGTTTTAAATGCAGATACTGAAAACCATCATCAAGAATCAAAATATCAGACTCAAATTCACTAATTGCATAACGCCCTGCTTTAACTCTGTCTTTGTCAACCAAAACTACGACATCCTTCAGATTTGATGCCAACATATATGGCTCATCCCCAGCTGTTGCAGGATTCAGGAGTAAATTCTCTCCATCAGAAACTATTCTAGGCGGAACTTGATTTTTTTTAGAAGTGCTGAAAGCCAGAAACTTTTCCCAGAATGTTCTGTCACGGCTCTTATACCCTCTGCTCAAAATAGCGACCTTTCTTCCTTTTTTAGCAAGAGTTTTGGAAAACACTTCTACAACAGGAGTTTTACCTGTACCGCCACAAGTCAGATTGCCTATGCTAACAACAAGGCATCCCAAGGAAGATCTTCTCATAATACCTTTATCGTAAAGCCAAAGCCGAAACTGCATAACATTTCTGTAAACTCTAGAGAACCCGAAAAGCACACCCCTCATAAACATTCCAAAATTGGAATAGTTCTTCTCGTTAATAACATCAATCATGTACTTTTCGACATGCTCTGCAAAGTTACGAAATCTATACATCTATGAAACCAATTTACTTAATTAACATTAATCTATCAACAAGTTTCACGGCATCGTATGCATCAGTACCATAACCATGAGCGCTAATAGAGTCAGCGTATTCTTGAGTTACAGGAGCACCGCCAATAACCACTTTAACATCGGATTTAGCCTTTTTGAAATGATCTACGACTTCTTTCATATAAGGCATTGTAGTCGTCAGCAATGCGCTACACAAAAGAACTGTAGCTCCCTTTTCTGCAGCGACAATGTATTTTTCAAGAGGGCAGTTCACGCCTAAATCATCAACTTCATAACCAGCGCCTTTAAGCATGATTGAGACTAAATTCTTACCAATGTCGTGCAAATCGCCTTTGACTGTTCCTACTGCGACTTTTCCGAGAGATTTATGCCCTGCCTTAGCAAGAATAGGGGTAAGGATATCAAGACCAGTCTGCATAGCCCTAGCCGCTACAAGCATCTCTGGAACATAAACTTCATGCTTTGAAAACCTTTCGCCGATATTACGGATTGCTGGAATCATCGACTCATTGAGAATTGAGTTAGGGCTGGCCCCGGTTCCTAGCTCAGATGAAACAAGAGAGCTAACCTGGGTTCTATCGCCTTTACAAATAGCGTTAAATAGTTGTTCATTCATAGACTCATCCCTCCTTAGCATTAATAATGTTTTCTTTAGTATATCTCTTAAGCTCGACTAATTTCAACTGAGGTTCAATAGTTTTAAGTTTTGGTATTTTTTCATTGTGAAGAAATATTTTAGAGTTTGCCCCCTCTACAAATATATGGCTGTCTTTAACGGAAAGAGAATTGTAACCTGCAGACCCAACCATAATCCTGATTGCCATGATATCCATAAACCGCTCTGCCTCTATGGGCAATTTGCCAAAACGATCAGCTAATTCAAGTTTTAATTCATCCAGCTCTTCAAGCGTCCATATTTCAGAACTTCTTATATAAAAATCAACTCTAAGGTTTTCAGTAGGAATATAATTCAAAGGGAAACAAGCATTAATTTTACCTCTAGCCTGAGTAAGGCTGAAGTCTATAAACTCGAAAAACAAATCAACGAAATAAATATTGAACTGCCTGTTATTTTTTAATGAACTTACAGAAGACTTAAGCAATTGACAGTAAAGGTTAAATCCGACGGCATTTATATGTCCGCTTTGCTGAGCCCCTAGAATATTTCCCGTACCGCGAATCTCCAGATCCTTTAATGCTAAACGAAAACCTGCGCCCAGTTGAGTATATTTTTTGATAGCAGAGAGTCTTTCTCTTGCAGTATTGGAAATAATTGCCGAGTCAGGAATAAGCAAATAGGCATAAGCTTGTTTTGTCCAACGGCCCACCCTGCCCCGTAATTGATAGAGTTCTGCCAAACCAAACATGTCTGAGCGCTCTATTATAATGGTATTGGCATTAGGAATATCCACGCCCGATTCGATTATCGTAGAACATAGGAGAACGTCGACTTTGCCATCAATAAAATTAGACATAACTCTTTCAAGTTCATCCGAGTCCATCTGCCCATGCCCCACTTCTATTCTGATGCCTGGAAGTAAGCTTCTTAGATAAGAGGCTCTAGCATCAATACTTTTAACCCGGTTATGGATAAAGAATACCTGACCGTTTCGTTTTAGTTCGTTAGTTATTGCCTTAACAATAATATCGTCATCGAATTTACATAAAACAGTTTGAATTGGCAGCCTATTAACAGGAGCTGTTTCAATAGTGCTTAAATCCCTTATTCCGGAAAGCGCGAGATATAGAGTCCTTGGAATTGGGGTTGCTGTCATAGTTAGAATATCGACTGTAGCGCGCATACGCTTTAGTTTTTCTTTGTGCTGGACGCCAAATTTCTGCTCTTCATCTATAATAAGCAGCCCGAGGTTTGGAAAACATACATCGTTCTGAACTAAACGATGAGTGCCAATGACAATATCTACTTTACCTTCCGCTAGAGCCAGCAGTGTTTTTTTCTGTTCTGAAGCGCTTCTGAATCGGCTTAATACTTCAATAATTACCGGATGTTCTGAAAATCTTTCAGTAAATGTGTAGTAATGCTGCTGAGCCAAAATAGTAGTCGGAGCAAGAATCGCCACCTGTTTTCCTGCCATAACAACTCTAAATGCAGCCCGCATGGCAACTTCTGTTTTTCCGAAACCTACATCTCCGCAAATTAGCCTATCCATAGGCCTTGAGGCAATTAGGTCTCTCTTCACATCAGAAATGGCTTTTAGTTGATCAGAAGTTTCCGTAAAAGGAAAAGATCGTTCAAAGTTATTCATCTCTTCTGTGTCTTCAGGAAAACTAAAACCATCGCCTGATAATCGTACAGCCTGAATCCTTAATAATTCAGCAGCAAGATTCTTCGCTGATGACATGGCGGCTTCTTTGACAGACGACCATCTTCCTGAACCAATTCTACTTAAAACAGGAAAGTCTTTTTTTGTCCCTACATATCTGGTTAAAAGATAGGCTTGCCATATCGGTACAAAAAGTCTTATTCCATCTTCATATTCTACTTCTAAAACTTCTTTCGATGCTCCAGAAGATTCTATTTCCGTTATTCCGTGATAAATACCTATCCCATGCAGAAGATGAACTACATAATCGCCTACTTCCAATTCCGGGGTAGTTATCTTTTGTTTGGATTCAAAGTTTTTCTTGAACGATCTCTGGGAATAATAGTTCTTCTTGTGAGGAAGATAGTAAATTTCTTTTTCAGTAAGGAACACATACTTGGAATCAATAAGTATAAACCCATTATGGAGAGGTTTTTCTTCAAACTTTATGCCCTTTAGTGAAATTCCATTATTCTCAAGCCATTCAGATATAAGTTTGAGTCCAGATGATGTTTCGACAAAAATCAGGATATTGTATTTATTTCCAATCCATGAAATAATCTGATTCCTTCTCATTTGCGAATAAAGTTCTTTGCCGATTTCTCCCAAATGCCCTGAAGCATCACCTTCAAATACATCAAGAATAGGCAAAACCAACTCTGCTGTTTCTGTAGAAAAAGTATCTATATCTCCTTCGAATGACCTGTAAATTTCAAACAGCTTGTCTTTACTCCTGGCATTTTCTATAAAGTTCTGAAATATGTTTTTTTTCTCTTCTGTGGGAAGTTCATTCGAAACTTGGCGGCAATCATTGGGATAAACCATTATTACTGAAGGAAACTGTGGAAAATAATCGGCTACCGTACCTTGTTGCTCTTCTTTTTCCTCAGAATATCTTGGGGCTATACTGTACTGATTTTTTTTTGAAAAAGTTTTCTGGGTTTCTGAGGAAAATAATCTGATGCTCTCAATTTCATCGCCAAAGAAATCTATCCTTGCAGGGAATTCTTCGATTGGGGAAAAAACATCAATCAAGCCGCCCCTGACTGCAAACTCGCAAGAGTTAGTTATCTGGCATTCATTATCATAGTCAAATTTAGTAAGAAGTTCTGTAAACTCATTAAAGTTAATTTTATCACCAACTTTGAGCTCATGACAGTCTGATTTAAATTGAGAAAAATGCGGAAGTTTCCTAATAAATGACTCAACGGAACAAACAATAGTTGTTTTTCCATTCAAGATATCCATCAGCATTTTAGATATTCTTTTCTCTCCGGGATTTATTTCTTTGCTGTTACCTGCAATTGCATCGTAAACTTCGATGTTAAACTGTTTATTGGCAATATGACAAAGTTCATCAAGCGCACTATTTATATCTTGAGCTATAGAAGTATCAGGAACCAAGATTAACGATTGCCCATTTTGCGAGTTGAGTAAACAATAGCATATGATGCCAAGCACCTTATGATCGCATACTACACTCTTTGAGGTGAGTTTAACTCTATCAATCACATCTGCTGCTGAGAAATTTTTAGAAGCCATAAATTTACAAAATTTGCTTGATTCTGAAACAATAATAAATATATTTCAGACTTTTGTTTTAAATTTTATAGACAGTATTCGAAATTATAATATAATCGTCTGTTACGATAATTAAATTTAGAACTAACTATTCTTAATCGTTAAGAGTTATTAGTTCTTTTTTTATCATTGTAACCTAAAATTTTAAACTAAATTTTTTAAAGCTTCGAATAGCTTAAAATAGAGAAAAGTTAAATTTATTATGACATCAAATTTGAAGAGAAAAATTGAAACTAAAGCTTCCGTAAAGCCAAAAGATGCAAAGAAGCTAGAAACTTCAAAAGCAACAACAGTTAAAATCAAAACTACTGCTCCTGTAAAGGCAGCACTTAAAAAGAAAAGTGTCCCTCCAGTAAAGGCAGTAGCAAAAGTTGTTTCGAAATTGCCGCTAAAAGCGATTTCTAAACTTCCTTTAAAGGCTTCAAAAGTTCCAGAGTCTCCTGTACTTCTTAAAAAGAGAGGCCGTAAACCAAAGGGCTATGAACCTAGTGATAAAAAGGAAGTTTCCACTAAATCAGACGCAAGAAGAATAAGAGAAAGACTTGTTTCTTCAAGTGATTCCGGCTCTCAATTGCTTGGCAAAAACGACACTATGAAAGTTTACATGCAGGATATTGGAAAAATATCCCTTGTTACCAAAGAGGAAGAAGTCGAACTTGCCGCAGACATTCATGGAGATGACCCTCATGCCAGTGAAAGAGCCAGGGCGATCCTGATCAAGGCTAACTTAAGATTAGTTGTAAAAATAGCGCACGACTTTAAAGGACTAGGTCTTCCGCTTCTTGACCTTATTTCAGAAGGAAATATTGGTCTAATGAGAGCTGTAGAAAAATTCGACCCTCAAAAGGGCGCTAAATTTAGTTCCTACGCCGCATGGTGGATTAAGCAGTCAATGAGAAGAGCCCTTGCCAACCAGAGCAGGACTATAAGAATACCTGTGCAGTCTGCCGGCAAGATAAATAAAATTAAGTCAATGAGGCTGAAGCTTACAGAAGAACTTGGCAGAGAGCCTACTGATGCTGAAATTGCAGAAAGATTGGAATTCAGCAGAAGGACAGTATCAGGTTTGAGACTTGCTGATTTAAGGACCTTCTCTCTACACGATCCTATTCAAGCGGGTGAAGACGGCGAATTCCAGGATATTATAGCAGACAGCGCGACTCAGACTCCTGAAAGAATACTAGGAGATATGGAGTCGGTTGACAGACTTAAAGATCTGGTGAAAGAACTTGACGAAAGAGAAAAGAAAATTCTAAGAATGAGGTTTGGTCTGGATGGAGAAAAACCTCGTACACTTGAAGAAGTCAGCCAGGAAATAGGCAGAACAAGAGAAAGAGTAAGGCAGATTCAAAATCAGGCTCTTAGTAAACTTAAAAGCATGCTTTTTGATGAATCTGGGTTTGCTTCGGAGTAACAAATATTTTCAATTTTTGAATTTACTATTTGTTATTTTTCATTTTGAATCTCTTTTATTACAAATCGTTCTAAATTTTATAGAAATAAAACAACGGAGTTGAAAGCAAAACATGTCAGAAGTGAAATTAAAAAAAGGCGAACCCATTGACAGAGCATTAAGAAGACTTAAGAAGAAGCTCGACAGAGAAGGAACGCTCAAAGAAGTTCGCAATAGAAGACATTTTGAGAAACCTAGCGAAGAAAGAAGAAGATTAGCAAAAGCTCCAAAGCGCAGATAAGCATACTTTAGATTTCAGTATATTTAAAAGACCGAAATTTTTCGGTCTTTTTTTTGTTCTATTGGCATTAGGCAAGTCCGATAATAAATGAGACGATTGTCTCTTCGGCAAAAGTCGCCCTCTAATCATCAAAGTTTAAAGCGGACACTACAGGGAGTTTCTTTAAGTCTTTCTTTTCTGTATGAATCGAAATCAGGAGTCAGTTTCATCCCTGCTTCAATGAATTCAAGAAAATCCTTAGGCGATAACGGATTATATTTTATAATCTTTTTAAAATCCTGTTCTGACGGAATTTTGAATTCTATGCTTAAAAGGTCGTTAAACTCTTTCTTATTCATTTCTTATCCTGCGTAATATCTCTTCATTGCCAAACTTTCCGCATAATACTTCAAAATCTGAATTCTTTGAAGTGTCAATTTTTTGCAAGGCAATAAGCGAGACAATATCATCAAAGTCTTTGTTTCTCGAAGCATTGGAGGAGTGCTTTAAAGCGTGCAGTTTCATTGCAATTATATGCATTGGATCAGGAAGTATAAAATTTGTGCCGAATACATTTACCGTCTTGCCTGCTTGAGCAATTTTCCCATATGTATTTCTATCTATAAAAAGGCAGTCAAAATACAATTTACCTGATTCAGATTTGTTGTTTGATTCAAATCTGGCGTACATAGTAGTTCTGATTGTTTCCTGAAAGCCCAGCGCCTTAAATGCCTGAGAAAACATGTCGAACTCATCTTCAACTATCATGAAATCAAAATCAATTGTCTGTCTGGGACAGCCCAGAAGATTAACAGCCCATCCGCCAACTACAATCGGCACACTGATTTGAGTTGAAAGTTTCTTGCCGAGTTCGCCAATTAAGTTTTCTATTTCATTCATAAGTAAAAAGTAATAATGGTTTTCCTGCCTAATATTTATTTCTGCTGACAGACTCAATAAAATTATAGAGTTAAAGAGATAGAAAATGCAACAATCTAATCTGAAT
>JBAXXY010000112.1:0-9220 GCA_037127655.1 Lentisphaerota bacterium | reverse complement strand
CCATTAGACAATAATTGTGTCCAAACATACCTAGTTCAATAAAAGACTAAAGACTAATGGGCTACATAGCTCATTAGTCTATTTTTTACCTTAGATATTCTAGGAAAATTTAATATCAGGGAGGATAGAAACTATGCACATAGTAGAACATAAATTTTACGAACGGCGGATCAAAAACTTTGTTGACACTTTATCTGAATTGTTCTATGAAAATGAAGAGGATATTTCGATAAGCTACGCAAAGTTTGATTCGCTGACTGTGTTTGGTGAACATACCAAAGCTCAATACCAAGCTATCAATTCTGGAGAGGAATGGGGGCAGAACTGGCAAAATGTCTGGTTCAAGCTTGAAGGGAAGATGCCGTCAGGATTTAGAGAGCGTGAAGTGGTACTGCATGTTGACCTGGGCGGCGAAGGCTGTCTTTATTCAAATAGCGGTGCAGCTCTGGATGCCTTTAGCTGTCATTCGGTATTTGCCCCAACTTATTTTCGTGACCGTTACATCATTGACAAGCAAACGCTTGCAGACGGTAAATTTACATATTGGATCGATGGGAGCGCTTCCTGGATTTTTGGCGGACAGGTTCCTAAAAATCCTAACCTCAATGATCCTCTGCGTTTTGGGGATTACCGCGCGAAATTCAATTATGCAAAACTTGCCATTTTCCGGACAGACATCTGGCAGCTGCATCTTGATTTAGTCATCCTAAGCGAGCTAATGTTCGACCTGCCTGAAAAAAGTGTTAGGCGTTCACGCATCCGCTATCAGATAAATGAAGCGATTCACAGTTTCAATTCCAGCGCCAAACAAGTTGAGGTAACTCGTCAAAAGTTGCAGGCATTATTAAAAGACACAAATTCCCCTTCTTCGCTGACGACTGTAGCAATTGGTCATGCGCATATTGATACTGCTTGGTTATGGCCTTATCGGGAAGGCATTAAAAAATGCGCACGGACTTTTAGCGCACAGCTCAATTTATTAGAGCAATATCCAAGTTATCGCTTTGGCGCATCTCAAGCTCAGCATTTTGCTTTTGTGAAAAAACATTATCCTGAGTTATACGAAAGAGTTAAAGAAAAAGTAACAGAGAAGAAATTTGAAATTCAAGGAGCAATGTGGGTAGAGGCTGATTGTAATTTAATCAGCGGTGAATCTTTGGTGCGCCAGCTAATTCACGGCAAAAAATTCTTTGCTGATGAGTTTGGGATTAATGTCAGGAATTTATGGCTGCCTGATGTCTTTGGCTATTCCGCAGCATTGCCGCAAATTTTATCGTTGGCAGAAGTTGACTATATGGTTACCCAAAAGCTCTCATGGAACCGCTATAACAAATTTCCTTATCATAGTTTTGTCTGGCGCGGTATTGACGGCAGTGAAGTAATTACTCATTTCCCTCCAGAAGATCAATATGACAGCGAGCTTGCGCCTGTTAATTTGCGCTACGCTGAAAATAACTTTAATGAGAAACACATCCTTGATGAGTATCTCACTCTTTTTGGGGTGGGAGACGGCGGCGGAGGCCCTAAGGCTGAAGTCATAGAAAAAGGATTACGACAGGCAAATTTAGAAGGTGTCCCACGGGTCAAGTTTGAATTTGCCCAGAATTTTCTTGATAGGCTTGGCACGAAAAAAAGCGTGCTTCCGGAATGGATTGGTGAACTCTATCTGGAGCTTCACAGCGGGACATTGACCAGCCAGGCGGCAATCAAGCGCGCAAATCGCAAAGCTGAATTAGGCTTGCGTGAGATTGAAATTCTATACAGCAATCTAAGTTTGGAGGACTACCCTCAAGCTCAGCTGGACTACTTATGGAAAAAACTTCTTCTTAATCAATTCCATGACATTATTCCGGGTTCAAGCATAAATTGTGTTTATAAAGACGCCCACTCTGATTATCTGGAAATCTTTGAAGGATTAGCCACCTTGAAGCAAAAATTCTGTGCTAAGATGCCTCAAAAACAAAATAGTGTCACGCTCTTTAACAGCCTTAGCGTGACAACAAATTCGCTAATTGAATTACAAGATTCATTGAACGAATATACTTTAAGCTATAACGGCGTCGTATTAGAAAAGCAGACTATTGCTAATAAGAATTATATTCAGTTAGAACTTGCTCCATTTTCTTCACAGATTTTACAGTTGTGCAAATCTGAAAAAGAGCCTGATATTATCTCTACTCAAGAAGAAAACAACTTGGTACTTTCTAACGAGTTAATCACTTACCACTTTAATTCACAAGGACAGCTGATTCGCATCTATGACAAAGAAGCTTCCCGCGATGTAATGAGAACTGGCGAAATCGGAAACTGTCTGAGTTTGTATCACGACCTGCCTGCAGATTTTGAAGCCTGGGATATTGATTTGTGTTACGAACAGCAATTACTAGAAACAGCCAAACTTATTAAGAATCGCTACGAAAATGGAGCGCTTGCTCAAGTTGTTTACTGCAGTTACAGCATCGGCGAAAGCTCACTAATTGAACAGCAAATTATACTTCCTCACAATAGCAAAGAGTTACAATTTATAACGCAGGTAAAATGGCAGGAAAGGCGCAAAATGCTGAGGGTAGCATTTGCCGTAGATGTTCAAGCTCCGACTGCAAGTTATGAAATCCAATATGGCATAGTGGAGCGCCCTACTCACCGCAACACCAGCTGGCAAATGGCGCAATATGAAGTTGTAGGACATCGTTTTGCCGACTTGTCAGACAAACAATACGGTGTCGCATTGCTTAATGACTGTAAATACGGCTACAAAATCCATGGCAATTCCATAGACTTGAATCTATTGCGTAGCCCGATGTACCCGGACGCAGAAGCTGATTTGGGGAATCATGAGTTTTGCTACAGCCTGCTTCCTCACCAGGAGAGTTTAGCTTTTTCTAATGTCCTACCTCAAGCATTAGCACTTAATCAACCGCCAGTTATTCTGTCGGATATTGTAGCTGATTTGAAAGTTCCATTGGTTTTTGATAATAAAAAAGTCATAATAGAAGTTTGCAAAAGAAGCGAATCAGAAAATGCCTGGATTGTCCGAGCTTATGAACCGCTTGGATTGCGCCAGGCTACAGTATGGAAACTATCATCTGAATACAAAATCAGTGAAGTTAACCTTATGGAGAGAAACGACCGCGAAGTTGATGCGATAATCACTTTCCGCCCGTTTGAAATTAAAACATTTAAATTAAGCCTTTAATAAAAATAAATTAATTAGGAGAATTCAATGAAATTAGAAAAATGGTATCCGGTATTGATCTCATTACCATCGCTAGGGATCGGGGTTTACTGGTCGCTGGCAGGAACTTTTGCCCCATGGTTAATCTATAACCATACCGAGTCGGCCGGCAAAGTGCTTCTGCTGGTGGCTATGGGACCGTTTACAGGGATTTTTGTTCAATATTTATCCGGGATTATTTCGGATAGAACCACTTCGCGCTTTGGCAAACGAACCCCCTGGATTCTGGCGGGGCTTTTTGTGGCTTGCGTTTCGCAAATTATGTGGGCCTTTGCTCCTAACTATACAGTTTTGTTTATAGTTGGATTTATCACATATTTCGCCGTTAATTTTTATCAGGGACCATACTACACGATGATTTATGAAGTAGTGCCCAAAGATAAAATTGGCTTTGTTACATTCTT
Organism: Lentisphaerota bacterium; assembly: GCA_037127655.1. Lineage (GTDB taxonomy): Bacteria > Verrucomicrobiota > Lentisphaeria > Victivallales > GWF2-38-69 > GWF2-38-69. The sequence continues at coordinate 5,581 of JBAXXY010000112.1, read as the reverse complement.
TTCGCGTTTTATGTGCAGTGTAGGCGGGATTTTGATTGCTTTCCTGAGCGCAAGAATCTGGGAAGCAGGCGGTCCGATGTGGGCGTGTATCGCTGTAGCTGTATTGCTTGCTGCTCCAACTTTAATCGTGATTCCTTTTTTGGTTAAAGAAAAACCTAACAATTACACCACATCAGAAAAGTTCGTTTTTAAATTTGACCTCTTTAAGCACAAAAGCGCTACTCAGCTCTTTGTAGCTGTGCTGTTTTTATATTTGGCTATGGGACCTGTACAGGCAATAATGACTCCCTACTTTGTTAAACTAAAAGGCTTCGATATAAAAACCCTTTCCAATGCCTTAACAATCGGTGGGATTATCGGTGTGATTGCAGTAGGACTATTGTCAAAAGTAATTGACCGTTTTAATCCGAAACGCTTTTTTCAGGGCGTAATTATCTTTGATGTTCTGGTATTTGGTTTTGGCTCTTTAATTGAGAGTTCGGTTCCTGCTTTTTATGTATATAATGTCTTAATTGGAATCATGGCACTTAGCTATCCTATTATGTACACTCTTCTGCCGCGAGTTGCTCCGCATGAGCGCTTAGGAGAGTTTCAAGGACTTCTAAATTCGTTTTTATCTCTAGGCGATTTTACAATGACAGTTTCCAATGGCTATTTGATCAGTACTGGCCATCCAGGAGTCGTGTTTAAGCTTCAGATTCTATTTGTAATTATTGCCTTCTTGATTATGCTGCCAAATTATGGCACCCCGTATCATAACCAACCAGAGGTAGCGACCAATAATTAGAAGAAGATTTATAATGATTAGTTAGTAAATACGGGGAATTTTAATGAAACACATAAGAATAATACCTATTTTAGTGGCCATGCTTATTTCTTTGGCTACTTATGCCGACTCGATGAAAGGCGGTATCATGCCAACTCCTGTTACTGCATATCCGGTTCTGAATTTTAGACCAGACGGAACTTTCAAGATAGTTCAGCTCACAGACATCCACTGGCGCCCTGAAGAAGTTTATGAGATGGAAGTTAACTACAACAAGATGATCGGCGATATTCTTGAAATAGAAAAACCTGATCTTGTAGTTATCACAGGCGACATACTTTTCCGTCACGGCAAAGTAAACTATGACCTTCAGAAAGCTATCGCGCCGATAGTCCAAAGGCATATTCCATGGGCTTTCATTATGGGTAACCACGACTACGAATACGGCGAAAATGGCGCTAATTTAGTCGCCTTTATGTCAAAGCAGCCTTATTCACTTACGCAGCCTGGTCCTGAAGATTTAGGAAGCGCCGGAAACTACATACTTAAGATATTTTCGCCCAAAACCCAGAAAGTAGGCGCTCTTTTGTATATGATTGACTCTCACGGAAATGACGCGCCGGTTGAATTAAAAGGAACTGACGGTTCATATGACTGGATACACCTGAACCAAATAGAATGGTACAAGAATCAGAGTAGTCAATATACCAAAGCCAATGGATCTACTCCTATTCCCTCGCTTATGTTCTTCCATATCCCGATTCCTGAATTCAAAGAAGTTTGGGATAAAGGAATAGTTACTGGTACAAAAATTGAAGGTGTAGCTTGTCCGAAAGTCAATTCAGGAATGTTCACTGCCATACTCGAGTGCCAGGATGTATCAGGGGTATTTGTCGGTCATGACCATGTAAATGATTATGTCGGATATCTTTACGGTATTACTTTGGCATACGGAAGAAAAACAGGGTTGGCTTGCTACGGGCCTGCACCGTTGGAGAATGGTGCAAGAGTCATACTAATGCATGAAGGAGTTCAGAGTTTTGATACATGGGTACGGACTAAATCAGGCAAACAGGAAAACTCATTAAAATCACCTGAATATTTTCTGCCACAATAAATGTTAAAAAATATATATTGTAATTAAAGGAATTAGACGAAAATGAAACTTGCAGTATTAGGCGGCGGCGGAGTAAGATCTCCGTTCCTGGCAAAATCAATAATAGCAGGCGCTGATAAAATAGGCCTGAAGAAAGTTGTCTTCATGGACATCAACGAAACAAAACTTCGTACATTCGGAGTAATTGCAAAAAACATAGCTAAGAAGCTCAATCCAGCTATAGAGTTTGAATTGACAAGCGATGCAGTTGCGGCTGTGAAGGATGCTGACTTTGTAATTACTACGCTCAGAGTAGGTGAAGACGAAGGCAGAGTCAAGGACGAAAGAGTTGCCCTGGATCTTGGAATTTTAGGACAGGAAACTACAGGAGCTGGCGGTTTTGCTATGGCTCTGCGCTCTATTCCGGCGCTTAAAGGTTATTGTGAACTTGTTAAGAAGCACAGCAAGAAAGGCGCTTTTATTTTTAACTTCACAAATCCGTCCGGTCTTGTTACTCAAGCACTTCGCTCTGAAGGATATGACAATGTTTACGGTATCTGCGATGCACCTAGCGGATTTAAGATGCAGCTGGAAGAACTGTACAATGTCAAACCATCTGAACTTTCAATGACATGCTTCGGGCTAAACCATTTATCATGGTTCAAAGACATTAAAGTCAAAGGCAAAGATGTCAGTCAGGAACTTGCCAATGATCCAAAATTATACAAGAATACAGAGATGCATATATTCGACAAGGATATAGTCAGGCTTTCGGGCAATATGCTGTTAAATGAATATCTCTATTTCTATTACTACAGAGAGCAGGCAGTCAGCTCTATTCTCGCCGCAGGAAAAACCAGAGGCGAAACGATTCTTGAGATAAACAAACACATGATGAGCGAACTTGAAAAAATAGATGTGGAAAAAGAAGGTGAAAAAGCTTTTGATATATTTATCTCTCACTATCTGCAAAGAGAAAACAGCTATATGTCTATTGAATCCAATCATGGTAGAGCTTATGTGAAGACAGCTCCTTCAATGAAAGAATTTCTGGACACTCCAGACGCTGGCGGATATGCAGGCGTCGCGCTTAGTTTCATTAAAGCCTATCACACAGGTGAGAAGGTGGAAATGGTTCTTTCAATTCCAAATGCAGGTGCTATTGACGGACTCGAAGACGATGATGTAGTCGAAATTAGCTGCATTATAGACAAGAATGGCGCCAATCCTGTGAAAATAGGAAAAGTTCCAGATATGCAGATGAACCTGATAAGAGCAGTCAAATTCTATGAAAGAAATGCGTTCCTTGCTATCAAGGACAAGAGCATGGACAAAGCAATAGTGGCTCTTACAGCCCATCCGCTTGTTAATTCTTATTCTTTAGCTAAAAAACTTGTTGACGGCTATTTGAAAGTACATAAAGAATATACAGGAGCATGGAAACAATGAGTGTAGCCACATTCGGATCGCTGAATGTGGATATTATTTATTCGGGTATTGATCGTCTGCCTAATCCGGGCGAGGAGATCTATTACCCGAATTTCGATATTCAGCTCGGTGGCGGTTCAGTACTTATTCCTATTGTGATGAGTCATTTTGGCATAGAGTCAAAACTCGGCACTTATTTGTCTAATGATTTTCAAAGCACTATTGCGAAAGGTCTTCTGGATAAACTTGAGTTTAAAAATTATCATAATTTTTATACAAAGAAAGACCGGAGCCCGGTCATCGTCACAAGCGCTATCTCTCTAAAAAGCGACAGGTGCTTTGTTTCGTATTGTGATGACATGACAGATGTACTACCTTCTCCTGAAGAAGTATATGGATTCCTTCATGGGGCGAAAATATGCTTTGCAATTCCTAAATACCCTGAATTAATGAAAAAGCTCAGGAATGAAGGAACCACAGTAATCTATGACTTTGGCTGGAAGGACAATATGCGTATTTCTGACTATGAGGAAATACTCAGCTGCTCTGATATATATTCTCCCAATGACAAAGAGGCGATGCAGCTTACCGGAACAAGTTCTCCGGAAGAGGCGATAAAATGCCTGAGCAAGTATGTGAAATGCCCCATTGTCAAAATCGGCAAAGAAGGCTGCCTGACTATAAAAGACGGCAGGATAATTCATGTAGGAATGCCATGCAGTTTTAATGCTATTGACACGACCGGAGCAGGAGATAATTTCCTTGCTGGTGTGGTATATGGACTTTGCATGGACTGGGAAATTGCTGACTGCATGAAAATGGGTAATATCTTCGGAGGAATTTCCACAACATGCCTTGGATGCTACAGAGGGATAATGTACAAAACTGAAACTGACCTCTCAAACTATATGAAAATGTATTAGGGATTATATGAAAAATTCTTTTCCATCGAAAATTTTATTTCTTTTTTTGTCGGTTATTCTGGGTTTTGGGACTTTCTATGCAAATGCACAGGAAACAAATATCAAAATAGCTACATGGAATTACATGTGCCAGGAAGATGCTTTTGCTGATGGCTATGGATGCCCGGAAGAGATTATTTTGTGCATGGAAAAGAATCATCTGTCTGATACAGCAAAACTCACAGACAAAGATAAGCTTGAAGCCAATCTTAATAGATTTGGAAGAATAGCAAAATTTCTGAACAATCAGGATTTTGACATTCTGCTTCTGCAGGAAACAGAAAAAATCAGTAGGGACATCATTGAGAAGAATTCAAAGTTCAAAGTCATTTCGCTTTCAAATGAAGAAGCAGTAATGATGAACACGAAAAGTTCTCTATGGAAAAATCCTGAAATTGAAGTCAAACCATACGCTTTAGACCTTTCTTCATACCCTGAATTTAAGGATAAAGTCGATGGAATAGCATGCGCCGTTGTCAGCATCAAAAAAGAAGACGGAAATACACTGCAAATATATCTGATTTCCACACATGCCAGAGCAAGTCGCGTAAAAGGTATCGATAAGATAGAATCTTTTGAAAAAAGTCTTACTTCTGCAATAAAGAAATCATTCCCGGACTCTGAAGTAATTATCGGAGGAGATTACAATATGGATTTCCACAGAAAAGATGTTCAGAAGGTTTTTGCAGATGCTTGGAGAATTATTGTGCCTGATGGAAGTGACTGGTTTGACGGATTCACCACACAGCACGAAACTAATTTTTACGGAGCTTTTGATGGCTTTTTAGTTACGCCCAAGAATTCGGCATCAGTAAAATTTACTGAGGTGAAAAGGTTCTTTGTCGGCTTTATGCCCAAGTATCTGGGAAATGGACCAATAAAAGGAAACGGCAATGACTGCGGCGAATCTATTTTGCAGTACAATTCTGACTATGATTTAGTTAGGACTGACACAAATAAAATTATTCCCGATTGCAATGCCAGGACTGATGCCATGAGCGATCACACGCTTGTTCAAGTTTCAATTCAAATCAACCCATAAAAGAAAGAGAGATTTTATGTTCAATTCAAAAGCAAAGATTTTATTAACTTTTGTCGTCTTGGCGCTTACCGTGCTTGTATTTGCACAGGAAAAGCTGGTATATGCCGTTTCCTATATCAGGCACGCAGACAGAACTCCATACGATATAGTCGATGCTATTAATCACAAATGGCAGGAAGGAGAAGGAAGCCTTACAGCATTGGGAATGCATCAGCAATATGAGCTAGGAAAGCAGATGAGACAGAGATATATCAATGATTTTCAACTGCTATCTTCAGAATATCAGA
>JBAXXY010000111.1:0-9263 GCA_037127655.1 Lentisphaerota bacterium | reverse complement strand
TTCAGATCTTACCATTGACTAATTCTTTTCTTGAATAATTATTCATAATATGAACACTAAAGGCCAGAAAACTATACTTATAGTCGAAGACGAGCCGATTCTTTCAATTATCACATCGAAGATGGTGAGTTCATTCGGTTATGCCGTAGTAAATGCGTCAACAGGGGAACTCGCTGTAGAGACAGCCACATCAAATGAGAAGATTGATCTTGTATTGATGGACATTGACCTTGGTAAAGGCATTGATGGAACTCAGGCTGCCAGGCAGATACTTGAAAAAAAGCATATTCCTATTGTCTTTCTGACCTCTCATTCAGAAAAAGAGTATGTTGATAAAGTAAAAGAGATTACCCGTTACGGCTATGTAATAAAGAACTCAGGGAGTTTTGTGCTTCAGTCCTCCATTGAGATGGCATTTGAGCTGTTCAATAGTTATGAGAAGATACTTACTAGCGAGACTCGTCTTAATGACATCATATTAACTGCCGTCGATTGGGTTTGGGAAGTAGATGAAAATGGCGTCTATACTTACCTTTCGCAAAAGGGACTTGAACTCTTAGGATTTTCTTCTGAAGAAATTATAGGGAAAACGCCTTTTGATTTTATGCCTCCTGAAGAAGCAAAGAGAGTTGCAAAGATATTCTCTGAAATCGTAATAAGCAAAAAGCAAATTAAGGATTTGGAGAATTGGAATATAAAGAAAAACGGGGAGAAAATATGTCTTCTCTCAAATGGTGTACCGATAATTGATAGAGCCGGAAATCTCAAAGGATATCGTGGTGTCGATAAAGACATCACCGAGCGCAGAAAAGCAGAAGAAGAGATTAGATCAAACGAACTAAAGTTCCACAATATAATAAACGCTTCACCTATACCTTATGCTCTAAACGATGAGAAACTGAATATAACATACCTGAATCCTGCCTTTATCAGGACTTTTGGCTATGACCTGTCTGATATACCAACTGTAACTGACTGGTGGCCTAAAGCATACCCTGATGCAGAATATAGAGAATTGGTGAATAATTCATGGCTGGAGAGACTTGATAAGGCCAGAAAAGAAAATACTCCTTTCGAGCCAATTGAACTGAGCATCCGATGCAAAAATGGAGAGACGAAATTTGTTTTAGCAAGTGCTGCTACAATTGAAGGGACTTTTCAGAACGAACATCTTGTAATCCTTTCTGACATCACCGAGCGCAAGAAGGCCGAGAAGGCATTGCTGGAATCTGAACAACAATATAAAACCTTAATTGAGAATATTCCCGAAAAAATATTCTTGAAAGACATAAATTCAGTTTACATATCATGCAATAAACATTATGCAGATGATTTAGGAATTAAACCAGAAGAGATTTCAGGCAAGACTGACTATGATTTCTATCCAAAGGAGCTTGCTGAGAAATACATAGCTGATGACAAAACGATTATTAACTCAGGCAAAACAATTGCTTTCGAAGAGGAATACTCTCAAAACGGAGTAAGATGCTTTATCCATACAATTAAGAAGCGAATTGCAGATAGCCAAAATAATGTTATTGGGGTATTGGGTGTTTTCCATGACATAACCGAGCGTAAAAAAATTGAAGAAAAGCTGCAAAGAAAAGAGGAATTGCTTAATGCGACAGGCAGAATGGCAAAAGTCGGCGGTTGGAAGTTTGATGCAGAAACAATGAAACTGGAATGGACAGAAGAGGTTTACAGAATACATGAGGTTGATTTTTCCTATGAACCTATTGTAGAAAAAGGTATCGCATTCTATGCTCAAGATTCAATTCCACTTATAACAGAAGCCGTAAAGAGAGCTATTAACAACGGCGAGTCTTTTGACCTGGAACTAGAAATCATTACCGCAAAAGGCAACAGAAAATCTGTCCATTCAATCGGGCAGGCTAATTTTGAAAACGGAAAAGTTAAATCTGTCTCGGGAACATTTCAGGATATTACCGAACGGAAGAAAATAGAAGACAAAATCCAGTCTATGCTCAAGGAAAAAGAAATACTTCTTAGGGAAGTACATCACCGCATCAAAAACAATATAGCCACTGTTTCTGGTTTGCTTATGCTTCAGTCGGCTTCTATATGAAAGACCAGTCGGCGATAAATGCTTTGAATGATGCCCAAACCAGATTACAAAGTATGAGCGTGCTTTATAACAAGCTCTATCGTGCCGAGAACTTCAATGAAATCTCACTCAAAGAATATCTAGATAAGTTAGTGGATGAAGTCTTTTTTACTCTTTCTGAATCAACTCATATTTCCATAGAAAAGCATATCGAAGATATTATTATCCCGACAAAAACTTCCTTCTCTGTAGGAATAATCATTAATGAGCTTCTGACAAACATTATGAAATATGCCTTCATAGGCAGAGATAAAGGAACAGTAACTGTTTCTGGTTCAAAGAAGGACGACAGAGTGATTATTGTTGTTCAGGATGACGGAGTCGGCATGCCCGAATCAGTAAAGATTAACGAATCCAAAGGGTTTGGTCTTAACCTTGTGGATATGATGGCAAAACAGATAAATGGAACCATTTGTATCGAAAACCACAACGGCACAAAGTTCATCCTCGAATTCCCGATGTGAATTAGAGTACAGGAATAGCGTAGAGCTGTGGAGGGTCATGCTTCGTCGTGACCGAAAATACAGCGGACGAGATGAAACTCGTCCCTCCAAAAGCTAAAATCTCCATGAAGTTTCTGACAGATATAGAGCTTCTGGCAAAGCCTACAGCAATATCGCCCATCTTTCCAACGAATCTTTTTAATACGCCTGCGACAGCTTGGACGCTGTAAATAAAATCTATATCCGCCAAGATGAACTCTTTGAGTCTCAATAAAGAACCTGGTATTATACCTGGTAACAGGGGTTCGAATCCACTTGGGAATACCATTCTATTTTTTATAGAGTTACACCTTGCTTGAAGATAGCTATTTCCCTGAAGTTATTCTTCTCATTGTTTACATATTTTCCGCTGGCTACTTCCGAGATAAAATTTATAAAATCTTCGGTAAGTGTCTTAAAATCTTTATTTGTTAGCAGGCACCCGGCATCAAAATCTATCCAATTTGGCTTTCTCTCTGCCAGTTCCGAATTGGTTGATATTTTCACAGTTGGAATGAATGAACCGTAAGGTGTTCCTCTGCCTGTTGTAAAAAGCACCATATGGCAGCCAGATGCGCCAAGGGCAGTAGATGCCACAAGGTCATTTCCGGGGGCGTAAAGCAAATTGAGCCCTTGAGTTTTTATTCTCTCTCCGTAATTAAGCACATCCACAACGATTGATGATCCTGCCTTTTGGGTACAGCCTAAAGATTTATCCTCAAGAGTTGAGATACCGCCTTCTTTATTGCCTGGTGATGGGTTTTCGTAGATAGTCTGGTTATGGCGCTTGAAATAGGATTTAAAGTTATTTATCAAACTCACAATCTTATTATATGTAGGCTCGTCTTTTGCCCTGTTCATCAGGATAGTTTCAGCACCAAACATCTCCGGCACTTCCGTCAGTACGCTTGTTCCTCCTGCTGATATAAGATAATCAGAAAATCTTCCTAAGAGCGGGTTAGCTGTGATTCCAGAAAAACCGTCCGATCCACCGCATTTCAGACCGACTCGCAGAGAAGAGATGGGCATTTCCTGTCTTTTGTCTAACACCATATTGATAAATAGATCGTTAAGAAGGTGAACTCCCTCTTCTATCTCATCTTTTACATCCTGGATAATGAGAGATTTGACTCTGGATTCATCATATTCTCCAAGGGTTTTTAGAAAATCAGAAACCTGGTTGTTCTCACAGCCTAACCCCAATATTAGAACGCCTCCGGCATTTGGATGCTTAACAATATTCTGAAGTATAATTTTTGTGTTTTCGTGATCTTCTCCCAACTGCGAACAGCCAAAACTGTGTTTAAAAATGTGTACTCCGTCAATTCCTGACAAATCAACATGCTTCTTAAATTCGTTGATTATGAGTTCGCCAGTGCCATTAGTACAGCCGACTGTAGGAACTATCCATAGCTCATTTCTTATACCAATTTCGCCGTTGCTTCTTTTATAGACTTTGATTTTTCTATCCTTGGACGGAGATGAGGTTTTAGCGAATGATGGCTGATAATTATAAGTTTCAATGTTATCTAGTTTTGTTTTGATATTGTGAGTGTGGATATGTTCACCTTGCGAAATGTTTCTTGTAGCGTAGCCTATCGGCATGGAATACTTGATTATATCTTCACCCTTCCCAATTGAGGATATGGCGAATTTGTGTCCTCTTTTGATATCATCCTTCAAGACTATTGAAACTTCGTCCAACTGAACAATTTGCCCTCTTGCTAAAATCTGAAGAGCTACTGCTGTATTGTCCTTACTGTTTATTCTTATGGCCGTTTTCATTTTTCATCACTTTTTTAATAGCTTCTTTTATCCCATTTGTCACAATATCGTAAAGGTATTCAGAAACGAGCTCCGGCAAACCTGCAATAGAATTTAAATCAGTTTCCCAGTGTTCTTTCATGGCGAGTATGCTTTTTACGATAAATCCGATGCTTTTCCTGTCCCCTGAATAGGAGCCCCACAGTTTTGCGTACATTTCAATAAATTCAGGGTTATCCTTAGGATGATAGGTTTCGCCGCTGTCTCTCTTTCCCCTGTAGAAAGCCATCATAGCTGCTAGGGAAAAGAGCAGTTTCTTTGGGAGCCTGCCATTATTAAGCTCAATGTATTTTAAAACAGCTGGAAGGTTTCGGGTTTTATACTTGGTTGTTGAATTAAGCGATATATCAAATAGTAAGTGTCTTATGAAAGGATTTTTAAATCTATTTAGAGTGTTTTCTGCAAAATCGATGAGTTCACTCTTAGGCAGGCTTATTGTCGGTATAATCTCATCGTAGATAATGTCTTTTACAAATTTGCCGAATACAGGATGCTCGACAGTCTCTCTGACAGTGTCTATCCCTGAAAGGAAACTTACAGCAGTCATTGCGGTATGGGCGCCATTGAGAATAGCGACTTTTCTTTTCTTGTACGGAGTTATATCTGAGGCAAAAAGGATATTGAGTTTTGCTTTCTCTGCTGGGATTTCTTTCTGAATTAACTTGTTTTTATCTTCGATGACCCAGAGATGGAATATTTCACCATGCACCATGCAATTATCTATATAGCCCAGTTCATTGAAACACTCCTGCGCCGTATCTTTCGGAAAACCCGGCACGATTCTGTCCACTAGAGTATTTGAAAAAATATTAGCTTCTTCAAGCCATGACAAAAAACCAATCTCAAGATTCCATAGCATAGCATATTTAAGAATGGCTTCTTTAAGTTGAGTTCCATTATTATCTATAAGTTCACAAGGCATTATTATGAGGCCTTTGCTCTTGTCCCCGTGGAATTTTTTATATCGCCTGAAAAGCAATGTAGTTAATTTCGCCGGGTATGTTTTGGGAGGGGAATCGTTAAAGTTATCTCTTTCACTAAATTCTATGCCGGCTTCAGTGGTGTTTGATACAATAAATCTTAGTGCCTCAATTCCAGCTAGCTTAAGATATTCTTCATAGTCAGAATACGGATTGATGCAGTTCCTGATGACATCTACAATCTCTTTTTGAACAATCGCTTCACCATTTTGTATTCCCTTAAGATAAACAGTGTATAACCCATCTTGTTTGTTCAGAGATTCAATATTTCCTCTGTCTAACGGTTGAACCACTACAACAGATGATTTAAAATTGCACTCCTTATTCATTCGTCCTACCATCCAATCGACGAAGCATCTTAAAAAATTGCCTTCTCCAAACTGTATAATTCTGACTGGGTGATCCTGAGCGCTAGTATAAATTTTCTTGTCTAATATGGGAAGATTCATGTGTTTCTCCTGTTTTATTTATAGAGGAATTCCGTTTTGAATTTTACAGGCTTTGACTGTGTTTTGAAGAAGCATGGCAATTGTCATCGGGCCTACACCACCTGGCACAGGTGTAATTAGCGAAGCCTTTTTGCTCACTTCTTCGAAAGCCACATCGCCAACGAGTCGATACCCGCTTTTAGTAGTTTTGTCCTCAATTCTGTTAATTCCCACATCTATTACCACTGCACCGTCTTTGACCATATCTGCCTTGAGGAATTCAGGTTTGCCTATTGCCGCAATGATGATATCGGCCTGGAGCGTATAATACTTCATATTCTGGGTTCGCGAATGGCAAACCGTCACTGTTGCATCAGCCCCCTTGGCTTTTTGAACTAAAAGAGCCATCATAGGTTTGCCTACTATGTTAGATCTACCGATGATGACTGCGTGCTTTCCTGAAGGATTTACATTGCTGTATTCAAGAAGCTTCATAACACCATAAGGTGTACATGGATAAAATCCATCAGTTTTACCAATAAGCATTTTCCCAACATTTATGGCATGGAAACAGTCCACATCTTTTCTAGGGTCAATTGCTTCGTTAACCTTTTCTTCATCAATTTGGGGCGGGGGCGGGGATTGGACAAGAATGCCGTGTACTTTGGGATCCTTGTTAAGCTTTGCGATGAGGCTGAGAACTCCATCCATTGTAGTGTTCTTATCAAGAACAATCTTTTCAGAGAAGAATCCTAATTCTTTTGATTTCTTCTCTTTCATATTTACATAAACCTGAGAAGCGGGATCTTCACCGATAAGAACCACTACAAGGCCGGGCTGGAGATTAAACTTCTCTTTCAGAATAGCAGTTTCTTTAGCAGTTTCTTCATTTATTTTCTGTGCAATAATTTTTCCATCAATAATCTGAGCCATTTGAATCCCCCCTCTAGTTTTATTATTTTTATATATTTAAGAATCTTAATATATTCGCCCTAAAAATCAAAGTCTGCGAAAATTGATAGAGAAGTAATTTTCAAATTCTAAGTCTTTTTAAATAGCTTGAATTTGCAATTAAAAATAGGGACACTAGATTTATAACTCTTCAAATTTAGTGGCGGCTTAGCTCAGTTGGTTAGAGCGTCGGAATCATAATCCGTAGGTCGTAGGTTCGAATCCCACAGCCGCTACCACTTTTTTAGCCTCATTATCTCTCAATAAACCACATCAGCGCACAACCTGCAATAAGGTGCAATAACCTGCTTTATGAGATATAAATTACGGCATATTTACGGCAGGCTTTTTAAGAATTCCGATTATATGCCCAACCAAAGATAAATCTTTAAAGGCATAGATCAAATATTGATTTCGTATTTGCTAAAAAACAGACCTCACAGCGTCAACGCTATTGAATTTTATTGCCACTGCCCATGCTCACCCATGGGTGAAATAAAACAATGCTTTATTCTGCACGCAATTCATTTTCCCAAAAAGGCGCTATCTTTTTACTGCTTAGAATTTCTATAAACAGGGGGGGGGCAAGGGTAATCATATTAGCGTAGCAAAATCAGGGATATTTTAACCTTTCACCGCCGTCCCCGACCGGGCATTTTAAGCTCAATTTCATGTAGTTGAGTATTAGCTGAAGAAATTGATCTTTGCAATTAACAATAGCAATAAGGGCTTAATCTCTTTATAATTATCGACAAATCTAAAGCAAGTTGCAGCAATATTTATATTTACCCTATATTTAAATAATTTGTAAGGTTGCAAACCTAACGCCTTTGGTTATAATAAAATCGGAAACATACTAATGCCAATCGTTTTTAAATATAAGAATTACTCAATAAGATTTTTCTCAAACGAAGAGAAGCGAGCGCATGTTCATGCTGTATCGAAAGATGGAGGAGAAGTAAAAATATGGTTAATTCCTCATATTGAAGTAGCCAAAATTAATGGAGTTACTGAGGATATGGTAAACGAAATACTTTCAGAAGTGAAAAAAAAGAAGAGTCAATGTATGGAGGTTTGGAATGATTTCTTTAGAGAATAAAGTCTTTGTTAGTTCTATAAACTCCGAAGGCATCAATGTCAGCATAAATGATAAAAACTATTTCCTGCCTTTTTCAAGATATCCGTGGTTTAGATACTGTTCAGTTGATGAACTTATGGAAGTAAGCACAGACGGAATTGGCATCTATTGGGACAAAGCTGATATTGAGTTAGAGCTTGAAATGATTAATGATCCTCATAAAGAGGTGAATATATTAAGCCTCGACAAATGGCTTGAATATCGCTTGAAAAACTCATCCAGAAAGTATGGAAGAATAGGCGGAAGTGCAAGGACTAGCGCAAAACTAAAAGCATCAAGAGACAATGGCAGGAAAGGTGGAAGACCCAAGAAGGCCATTCCTCACACAGGATGCCTAAACAAAAAAAAGCTAGTTCATGCCTAATTAATTTACCATTATAGAAGCTATTTTTCCCATATCCTTAATGATTTTAGCCTAATTTCATGAAGTTGAGTATTTATCTAAAAAAATGATTTAAGCATATTAAAGGAATAAACCCTCTGCCGCCTTTATAGGGGACAGAGGATTTACAGTTTTGAATTTCAATAATGATAATCGAGCGTGTTGCCGATATAAAACCTGCCTTTCTTATAATCTGTAACCAAAGACTGGAAGGTATTGAGTATACCGTTTTCATAAAACCGGAATGAATATTCCGCCGATATTGCCATTTGCATCCGATGCAAAAGCATACCTGGAGAATTGCTTTCAACATTGAGGTAATCGGTATAAAGGACATTTAATTCAGCCCATATTTCTTTAATCAGCTCATCTTTGGCTCCTTCAAGTAATTCAATGAAATAACCTTTATCGTCTTTGCCTGTTTCTATGTAAGGCTTATCTTTAAGCGAATCAAAAAGCCATTGAATATCTTTCTTTCTGTTTGTTTCATCTGTTACATAATCAATTCCATACTTTCCCATCTCATCGAATAAGGATGAAGGCGTAAGCTGAAATCCTTCTACATCAAAACATTCAGCAGTAGTTAGCTCAAAAATTCTTGAATGCATATAGTTCTCCTGTAAAAAAAAGGCTGTAACGGAAATTGATCCGCTACAGCCTTATTGATCGTTATTAGAGATATTTATCTGGCCTTTTTAGCCTCTTCTTCTTCTTTCATCTCTTTCTGGCACTCTTCCCACATTGACGCTAAATGTGGACTTGCTTTTTTATAGATTTTCTCACCTAGCTTCAAGCCAGCATAGAAAACTATGCCACCGATTAATGTAGCGAATAATTTATCCAACATAATTTTACCTTCGTTTTAGATTGTTGTTTTAGTTTCTAGAGATGGATTAGGTTCAAATTTAATCTCTCTTGTTGAACTGATTTGTTCCGTTTCATCGTTGTATAAA
>JBAXXY010000110.1:0-9328 GCA_037127655.1 Lentisphaerota bacterium | reverse complement strand
GGTTAATATTATACAATGTGGTTTAGTAGAAAAGTTTAAGAAGGCTAGTAAGAATAGCGCCGAGTATGCACAGCTTTTAGACGAAATTTGTCGGCTTGAGAGGTTCGAAGTAAAAAAAGATTTATTAACTGAATTCTTAAAAACAATGCCATTAAGTGATCCAAAATATAAGGACTTAAAAGATGCTCTTGATGGTAATTTTATATCAACAAAGAATTTTTGTACTAATCCTGTTACCCGAAATGTTAAATTTCAAAATACAACCCATCCAAATTATACTGCATTTGAACAGGAATATATCGAGGATTTAAAAGATTGTCTTTCTGATAATATAATAACCGATGACGAAAGAAGAATTCTCGAAAGGCGCAGGGCAAAGCTCAATATTTCCAAAGAACGGGCAGATAAACTTGAGAAAGAAGTCATTGCCAGTCTATCTGTTCCAAAACTGACTGAAGAAGAGCAAGATTATATCGAAGATTTGAAGGATTGTCTTTCTGATAATGTGATAACTGATGATGAAAGAAGAATTCTCGAAAGACGCAGGAACAAACTGGGCATTTCAGAGGAAAGGGTAGATGAGCTTGAAAAAGAAGTTGTCTTCAGTCTATCTGCCACAAAACTGGCTGAAGAAGAGCTAGAAGAAAGAATTATTGAAGCTGAGGTTGTATCAGAAGAAGCAGAGACTGAACAGGTCGAATCTTCTTCGAACTCTGATGAAGTGGCAAAGAAAGAAGTTGATGTTCTTGCAAAATATAGCGAGTTGTCAAGCAAGGCAAGAAAAAGCTCTGATCCTACTTATGATATTGAAGCAGCAGTAGCAGCTCCGTCCTTGTTTTTGAAAAACCCTGATAATTTTGAAGCTACTTTTGACATAATCATCAATCATCTGACTAGTGCATTGGAAAAGTCAAGAGACGATGATTCAATTGCTATTGTTCGTCATACAGCAAGCGATCTTATATATGCGCATGTTTACATTCTGGAAGATTTGATAAACAGGGCAGAAAGAGAGTCAAAGAAGTCGTGGCTTCAGAAAGTTGGAGATGTGCTTAGTGGACTTGTAAAAGATATATTCTCATACGGAATACTTGGCGGATTGGCTGCTTCTAGTCCTGAAATAGCTGCAACGGTTAAATTGTATTTCGATAACTTGTACAAAAACTGGCTCATAATCACTCAAAAAGAAGAATTGTACATTCAGATGGGCAACATGTTTATGAAGGTCTTTAAGACTGATTTGATAGTTGACAAATCAAATCTTTCTATCGCTACATTCAAAAGGACAAAAGAAAGAATCTTTACCCATCAAATAGCTAAAGGACAATTGGATAATGCCTTGAGACTGGCAACCACAGTAGAGAAAGATGAAGAATCATTAGCTATCAATTATGGTTACATAACGACACAGCTAGCTTCATCAGGACAATGGGACATTAATATAAATGTAATGAAAGAGGCTAAGGCTAAGATTTCTAACGAAAGCTATTCAAAACTGAAAAATAATGTTCTTTTGAATTTGAAAAGAGTATTGGATAATCCTGATAAAAAGACCAAAGGAAAAAGAGAGGGTAACTTAGGTTGTTTGGCTACAGTAATATCTATTTTGATTTTAGTAGCTCTGCATTATACAAATGTTGTTGTGGGCGGTTTCTGGTGGCATGCGATGTGGTATTGCATAATTTTTGGAGTTTTAGGTTTATTTTCATATGAAATACTTCCTAAAATTATGACCAGCTTTAAACTAAGTTCTTATTCAAGAAAAATTTAAAAGTTATGGAATTTCTGAAGGAAAAAGAGTTTAAGGACAGGGTTCTGGAGTTGCTTTCAAAGAACGGGATAAAAGCCGAAAGGACGATTAAGGCTGTCAGGAAAGAGTCTCTTCTTGATGAAAAGCTGTATTTTGATTTTGACAGGAAGTCAGGCAAGCATACACCTGATTTATGGATAGATAGAGTTCCTTGCGAACTTAAATCTTCCGGAGAATTGTATTCTGTCTGTCGCTACAGCAAGGCGCATCTTTATAGTTATTTGCTCCAGATTATTTACGGACAATGCTTGAGTTATGGAGACCTTTTCAGAAAGGATGATTCGCAACTAATAACGAATCTGATTATTCCAGACGAAATACCTGTTATAGGAAATTTGGAAGATGCCCTGAATGAAGTTTTGGAATCTAATGATCTTTATAAAAAATGTATGGGGTTAAAAGATATAAAGTTTGAATCTCCTTTGCCCTGTCTGAAGAATTCAAAATTTGCAGTTTTAAAAGATGGATATTTTGGTGTTCTTTGGACAAAGATTTCGTATTTTATTTAAACTTATCGGTGATGTTAGAGGCCTCTTTTTGATTTATGAAGTACTTTGTTGGATGCCTGGTGGTATTTATCTATTTCGGGATAGGTGCAGTTCAAGCTGTGGCGTTTCTTCAAGGGCTGATGTATTTCTATGACCTATCATTCTGGAAGGCTGCAATCATATCAATTCCTTTGTCTTTCATCCCGATAGCGGGAACGGTGCTTGGGATTATCGGGGCAGTAAAAGTTTGGGATTTTAGCTATTTTTGGGCGATAATCCTATTCTGCTGGCCGTATCTGATTTATGTCCTGATTATTTTCATTGCCGTAGTGATACCAAAAAAGAAGAAAGCACATTTCTAATTTTTATTTGCGTTTATTTAGCTATGTGAAAACTGTCCATGATACGAATTAGCCTTGATTTTCTTTTTTTGTTGGAGAAGCAACTTCTACGAGAGATTTATCGCCGCTTTTTTTATGCTTGAAAGTTCGCAGGATTCTCTCTGCATCACGGAATGAAACATTTACAAAAGAGTATCTTTCATAAATTTCGACATCTCTGATGAATCTTGGCGGAACAGAAGAACTTTTTGAAATGAAGTTTACCAATTCTTTGATATTGTAAAAATCACTTTTGCCTTTTGCAATGAAGAGGCGGGTTTTTCCCTCTTCTTCGAGGAATCTTTCTGCTTTTGACCTTTTACCTCCTGAAACTATTTCGGTATAATTATCCTTATTTAGTTTCTTCCCGAAAGCAAACTGCAGTATGGCGGACAATACTTCATCCGGTTGGCGATTTTCAAGAAGAGATTGAGCCCATGTTTTGTATTCGGCAAAATCAGCGGCCTCAATTTTGATATTTATTCCATCATTTATCCTTGATCTGCGCGCTTCGATAATACTTTCGACATCAGGGACATAACCTTTGCGTATATCGGCTTTGGTGATTCTTTTGATAAAGCTAAGTGTTCTGAATTCTGAAGGCGTGATGAAGGTAATAGCTGTTCCCTGATTGCCGGCTCTGCCTGTTCTTCCGATCCTGTGAATGTATGATTCGGGGTTCTGCGGAACAGAATAGTTGATAACATGCGTTAGATTGGATACATCTATTCCGCGTGCAGCCACATCAGTGGCGATGAGCACAGAGAGTCTTTGGAGTTTGAAGTTATTGAGTATCTTTTCTCTCTGTGACTGGGAAATGTCTCCGTGAAGACCGTCAACATTGTAACCCTTGTCTATCATTGAAGGGACGAGTTCATCTACATCGGACTTAGTTCTGCAAAAGACCAGGCCGTAGAATTTCTTCTCAAGGTCGATGATGCGGCAAAGTGCTTCGAGCTTATCCTCTCTACGGACTTCAAAGTAAATCTGGTCAGTGAGGTCGGTAGTAAGTTTTGTTTCGGCTTTGATCTGGGTATAGTCTCCCATGTATTTTTCGGCAAGCCGTCTAATAGGGTCAGGAATAGTCGCTGAAAATAAAAATACTCTTTTCTCTTTCGGGGTGTGCTGAAGGATTTTTTCGACATCTTCTATAAATCCCATATTGAGCATCTCATCGGCTTCGTCAAGCACGAAATATTTTACTTCATCCAGCTTCAGAGTTTTTCTGTCTATATGGTCAAGGATTCTTCCTGGTGTTCCTACTACTATTGATATTCCGTCCTTAAGTTTTTTGAGCTGAAGAGTTATTGCCTGTCCGCCGTAGATAGGCGCTACTGTCAATGGAGAATTGTCGCCGATGAATGACTGGATCTCGTCGCATATCTGGACAACTAGTTCTCTAGTGGGGGCAAGAATGAGTACTTGAATGCTCTTTTTATAAGGATTGATTTTCTCAAGAAGAGGCAGAGCAAAGGCAGCTGTTTTGCCTGTTCCTGTCTGCGCCTGAGCTACAATGTCTTTATCTTCAGCTAGAATTTTTGGAATGACAAGGCTTTGTATCTCTGTGGGTTCCTCAAAACCTTTCTTTAAAAGGGAATTTATACTGTTTTCTGATAGTCCTAATTTTCTAAAATTTTCCATAGTCGCGCTTAAAGCAAATACCTATGCTAGTGTTGATAATTATTTACGGATTAATTTGCAAAGCGCCGGAAGAAATAGTCTTTAAATCGGTCAGGTGTCTTGTCAAATAAGTCTGCAAAGATAGTCTGGCACAGGGCAATAAACAAGCTCGGCAGCGAAAATAGGGTTCTTCTAAAGAAACGATCAGAAGAATAACATCAGAGCAAAATTTCTGCAATTCATTCAAAATTTGAAAAGAATGGCTTTCCCCGGCTTTAATAGAAAAAACTGACTTAAAAAGAACGATATAGTTTTTTTATAGCATTTCAGAGATAATTTAAAATACAATTGTATCAGGTAGGGATGCCTCTTCCGTAGGCGTCCGATATTTTGGCGGTTTCGCAGAAGCACGCCCTACCCAAAAACGGATATCCTTTATTAGGAGCTAATGATTTATTATGGAATTTTGGAAACCGGAAATCATCTGGTGCATAATTGGGTTAATTATGCTTTTTGGTGAATTTGCCTGCCCTGGATTTGTTATTCTATTCTTTGGGATAGGGGCATTTGTCGTAGCATTGGTAACTCTATTTGTGGATATAAGCATTAATGTTCAAATCGTCATATTTTTGCTGAGTTCCATTTTATCTATATTCTTATTAAGAAAGTGGCTTAAGAGCATTTTTGCCGGTTTTCTTACCGGAAAGAATAGCTTGCCGAAAAACATCGATTCATTCGTAGGAAAAACTGCTGTTGCTGCAGAAAATATAGAGCCTAATTCCATCGGTAAAGTCGAGTTTCACGGTACTCTTTGGAATGCCGTATCTGAGACTCCAATTACGAAAGGAACACTAGTCGTGATTAAAAAACAGAACAATTTAACTTTTGAAGTAAAACCACAAACTAAAGGTGAAAAACAATGAATCCCAACACAATTGTGCTTATAGCAATAGTAGTATTTGTTATAATCATAATCTTAAAATCAATCAAAATCGTTCCTCAAAAATCAGCTTTTATAGTTGAGAGGTTTGGTAAATACAGAGCCACGCTTGAAGCAGGACTGCATGTGTTGATACCAATAATGGACCGTGTAGCCTACATACATACGCTCAAAGAGCAGGCAATTGATGTGCCTCCTCAACAATGTATCACGAAGGACAATATTTCCGTAGAAGTTGACGGTATTTTGTATATGCAGGTAATTGATCCTCAATTAGCTTCCTATGGAATAAGCAATTACGCATGGGCTTCAATACAGTTGTCACAGACCACGATGAGAAGCGTTATGGGGAAACTCGAACTCGATAAGACTTTCGAGGAAAGAGATACTATTAATGTAGCTATAGTTGACGCTCTTGATAAAGCAGCTGAACCTTGGGGCGTAAAAGTTTCCAGATACGAAGTTAAAAATATATCTCCTCCGCAGGGAATCAGAGATGCAATGGAAAAACAGATGCGCGCAGAGAGAGAAAAAAGAGCAATAATAGCAGAATCAGAAGGTCAGAGACAGTCACAGATTAACAGAGCCTCAGGGGAAAAAGCTGCAGCAATCGCCAATTCTGAAGGTGAAATGCAGAAGAGAATCAACTTAGCTGAAGGTAAAGCTGTAGAAATCAGAAAAATAGCTGACGCTACTGCCACTGGTATAAAAGCTATTGCTTCTGCGATTAATGAAAAAGGCGGAATGAACGCAGTTAATCTTAGAGTAGCTGAACAATACCTTGGCGAATTCGGTAAATTAGCTAAGACCAATAATACGATCATTATTCCTTCAAACCTTGCCGATATAGCCTCGATAGTTAAAGTCGCTACAAGTGTTTTTTCAGACCAGGTAACCAATTTAAAAGGCTCTGTTGTTAATATTTCAAAGGATGAATAATAAGGATTCCAGATGCTGTTTCTAGTTTTAGGAATAATCCTTTTTTCAGCATTAAATGTGCTTGGCTATCGCTTTGTAGCTAAAGCCGCCACGCACATTTCTATAGAGAAGAAAGTTGAGCTTTCAACGATGTATTCAGAATTGAATAAGTATTTTGTAAGCTCAATTGTCGTTTTTGCTGTATTTGTTCTGTTTTTTCTAAAAAAGTTACAATTGGATTTTGTCTCTATAACAACTTTCTTTTTCCTGTGCGCGATTGTTTTTATCGGTGTTTTGGGATACTGGCTTCTTGTGGAATTAAAACGAAGGCAATTTTCTGCTAAAGCTATACAGTTTATGCTCATATCCAATGGACTAAAAAACATTGGATTTTTCGTTCTCATCTATGGTATTGCCCAATTTTTAGCCAAACTAAAATAGTCGATTGACTAGTGTAAAATTTATGTACTGCCCGAAATGCGGAAAAAACTCATTTGAAGAAGATTCATTTAAGTCATTTAAATGTCAAAAATGCAATTTTCGTATTTTTCTTAATGCCGGAGCCGCTGTTATAGCGATAATCAGGAATGACAGGAATGAAGTTCTTCTCACTATAAGAAGGCATGACCCTTACGCTGGGATGCTGGACCTTCCAGGTGGATTTGTGGACTATGAAGAGAACGCAGAAGAAGCTCTTTGCCGTGAAATCAAAGAGGAACTCAACCTCGAAGTAGTAGATTTGAAATACCTTTTATCCATACCTAACCTTTACGAATACGAAGGAATTCTCTATCACACTTTGGACTTGGCTTTTAGTTGCAAAGTCGAAAGTTTTGACAATATTAAAACTGATGACGATGTATCAGGCTACAAGTTCATTCCTATAGAAGATATTTCACTGGATGATGTGGGACTCAGGTCTGCCAAAGAAATAGTCAGAATTCTAAAAGAACAGAAATGATTACTTAATCAACCTGTCTTTAATTAGGCCGAGCACTCCTGAAGCATTTACATCAATGCAGACATTTGTTAACGGCAAATTACCCCATTGATTGCGATAATCGGGGACTGTCTGCCCTATACAATGACCTTCAGTCTCAACAAAAATTGGCATTTTTTGTACCCTAAAAAGAGATGGGTCTAAGACATAGGCTATCGCAGAGGGGTCGTGGATATAGAGATCTCTTGAGCCTAAAACCTTAAAGTAGAAATCCTGGTAGCATGGCATTATCCGGCTCAATAAATTTGTAGCAGGATTGTTGGCTTTGTAAATCTCATTCAGGCAAGCTTCAGTCTGAATTACTTTCATAGTAACATCAAGACCTACCATCGTTAATGGCAGACCTGCACTAAAAACAATTGATGCTGCATGAGGGTCATGCCAGATGTTGGCTTCAGCTACCGGCGTAACATTACCGGGAACAGTCGCCGCTCCACCCATAATCACAACTTCTTTTATAAGTTTAATTATTCTTGGTTCGAGTCTTATAGCCAATGCAATATTCGTCAATGGTCCAATTGGGACAAGTGTTATTTCGCCCGGGTTATCTAGAATGGTTTTAACGATAAATTGAGCCGCTGATATTCCAATGGGTTTGCCTCTCGGCATCGGCGGATTGGTATTGCCCATTCCATCCTTTCCATGAACATGCGTTGCATAATGAATTGTAGAAATAAAGAGAGGTACATCACTTCCTTTAGACACGGGGACCGCCCCATGTCCTTCAGTTTCAAGTAGTCTCAAGGCATTCAAAACCGACTGGTCACAGTCAACATTTCCAAATATTGTCGTTAATCCCATCAATTGAATCTCTGGAGATCTGAGCGCCAGAAATATAGCCATTGCGTCATCAATACCCGGATCCGTATCTATGATAATCTTCTTAACCATACGCCACCTATCTAATTCAAGTTTAAATTTTTAGCACATTACTCTTAATAATAATCAATTTTGGTTGTTTCCTCAACTGAAGAGAAAGATTTATCTCCGGATGAGTAATCTGGCTGGAGGGATACTTTGCCGCCGCCTTCGGGAAGGTCTATTGCAAATTGAGGGGTGGCGAGAGTTGACAGGTTTTTTCTGAAGTAGCGCATTATCTCAAGACCTTTTTCTATGCCTGTAGCAAAGTGCGTAACTCCGCAAACTGGATCAACATGAAAGAGATAGTATGGTTTTATCCTATTTGCCGCCAACTCTCTAAAAAGCTCTCTGAGGGTTTCAGGGGAATCATTGATTCCTTTTAGAAGGACTGTTTGATTCAGCATCGGGATTCCTGATGATGTGATTTTTCTGCATGCGTCCAATGAGTTTTTTGTGAGTTCATTTGGATGGTTGAAGTGAGTCACAAACCATAGATTGTCGTACTTCGAGAGAAGTTTAACAAGTTTATCAGTGATCCTTTCTGGGAAAGTAACAGGAATTCTTGATGCCAGCCTGATGGTTTTGATATGAGGTATAGAGTGAATAGAATCCAGAATGAGTTTAAGTTTTGCATCCGAAAGCATCAGAGGATCCCCACCTGAGATAATGACTTCTTCAAGAGACTTCATCTCCTTCAAATAGGAAAGAATCCGATTCAATTCTTTAGTGGAGATATCTTCTCTTTTTGAATCAGCTTTCCAATAGCGTTTACGGAAACAGAATCGACAGAATGTACTGCATCTGTTGGTGGCTAAAATCAACGCTCTGTCATTGTACCTGTGGACAAGTCTAGGAACGGGGACGAAGTCCTTTTCGCATTGAGGATCGTCGGTTAATGTTTTGTCAGTAATATTTATCTCTCCAACTGATGGAAATGACTGGACGAAAATGGGATCAGAAAGAGGATATTTTTTATCTATTAGATTTAGATAATACTCGGAGATAAGGAATGGATATTCCTTTTCTACCTGATAGAGATTTTCATCAAAGGTAACGCCTAGTTTTTCTGAAGCGTCTTTTAGTGACGAGATAAATTTACCCATAAAAAAAAACACGGGCAACAGGATGCCAGTGCTATGAAATCTGAAGATTACTTACTTAGTAACTGATGCTATTGCTTCAGCGACTTTATCAAGGTTTTTTGAATTGAGTCCGGCAAGATTTATTCTTCCTGTATTGACCATATAAATAGCATACTTTTCTTTGAGCTCTTTTACCTGCTCAAGAAAATTACGCTTCGCATCGTAATCC
>JBAXXY010000109.1:0-9380 GCA_037127655.1 Lentisphaerota bacterium | reverse complement strand
GCTTTAAGCAAAATAACTGGAAGATTTTTGAATTATTTTAGATAGAAAACAAGCTGAAAAGATTCTTTCCTTTTCTGTCGCAAAAGAATATGTTTTCACAGCAATAGAATCATATTTCTCGGTAAACGAATATTCTTTCAAAGCAAATGATTATTCTTTTATGGCAGAAGAATACTCTTTTAGAACAAAAAATTAATTTTTCAGTATCAGGAGAATATTTTTTTAGTGTATTCTAATCATCTTTTATCGCAAACGAACAATCTTTTTCTCCATCCTAATAATATTTTGGCGCATTTTTTGTATTTTTTATAATTATAAAAAATACAACTTTTATTATTTGTAACTGTCTTATTATTATTTTGTTATATTCTTACAATTCATATATTGCATAATTTACTTCGCACTCTATTTTTAAAACATCTGCAGATCATTTAGGGATATAAATCCGACATTAGGGAAATGTTAAAAATCAAAAAGGAGATGTTATGAGGAAACAAAAAGCAATTGTTAATTTTACCAGCTACAAGGATCTTGAACTGGGAAGTGTGACGACCCACATTATCACAGGCATGACAAGCAATGCCTACTTCCCAACCCCAACTGTTCCAATCAAAACAGTCCAGACCGCACTCACTTCCTACCTTGATGCTCTTGGAAAGTGCGGAAACGGTTCAAAAGTAGATACCGACAACAAAAATACAAAGAGAGCCGAACTCGAAGAACTCCTCTCAACCCTCGGTACTTATGTAAATACCGTAGCCAAATGTGATAAGACGAAACTCGATTCTACGGAATTTCCACTTACGAAAGTTCCTGAAGCAGTAGGCGTGCTTCCTGCACCGTCATATATTCATGCCTCAGATGGAGAAGGCCGCGGAAGCATCAATATTGAAGTATCCAAGGTTGAAAAGGCTTCGGGATATATAATCCTTTACTGTGAATCCCCTGCCGATGAAGACAATGCAAAGTGGCAGCCAAAACTCTCTTCCAAAACCAAATGCACCATATCAGGACTCAAGAGCGTTACCAAATATTCGTTCAAGGGCGCCGCATACAGCACGGAATCCAACAAGATGGATGAATACAATTTTACAGACCCAGTCGAGAGAGTAACTCAGTAATTTCTTGGGGGCTTAGCGCCCCTTCTACCTCTAATTCGTGTTCCTTTCGAGTAATTCGACCCTTATAAAAAGGCGACGCTCAGAAGCCGGGGAGGAAGCCGTCATTGCCATCAGCAGCAGATGACGGTGTTTTATCCGATTCTATCTCTCTTAACCAATCATCAAGAGAGATTGTTCTTATACCAAGTGAATTGGCTTTCTTAATCTTGGAACTCGATGAAGATAAATCTGCTGCGACAAGTATTGATAGGTCTTTTGTCACGCTGTCAACAGCTTTATAACCGTGCTTTGAAGCGAGTTCTGAATAGTATGATCTTTTTTCAGGCATTTCCCCTGTAAAGCATATCGCCCTGTTATTTGATATTGATACAGTACCCTTGGTATCTGTGACTTTAATAGTTTCCAAAAGTTCATCAATAATATCAGATTTCTCCTGAAAGAACTTATAAATACTTTCTGACATTGCCGGACCAATCTGGTCAATCTCCAGGAGTTTATCCTGTGGCAAATTTCTTAATTCTTTAAGCGTATATCTGCTTAGCAATTTCTGAGCGGAGGTAATACCTAAACCTTTTATATTCAGTGAAGCAAGAAGTTGATAATCAGTTGTTTCTCTTGCCTTATCAATCGAACTTAGAAGATTGGAAGCTGATTTTTCTTTGAAAGCGTCAAGTTTAAGAATATCGTTCTTGGTTAATCTGAAGATATCAGAGAGTGTTTTGACTTTTAGTGCATTAATCATTTTTCTGATGGTAGGTTCGCCAAGTTCTTCTATCCCGATATTGCGAACTGATGCAAGAATCCTCTGCAAGTTTGTCTCCGGGCAGTCAGGATTAACGCACTGTAGCTCTTTGTCGCTACGGACAAGTTTGGATAAACATGACGGACACTCTGAGATAATGAATGATTTACGGTCTTCGCCAGGTTCAGAACCCACAATATGCGGTATGACATCCCCTGCTCTTTCGACTGTAACAATGTCTCCTATTTGAATGTCTTTAACCTCTACATTGGCTAGATTATGCAATGTAACATTGGAGATTGTGACTCCGCCCAGTTCGACTGGTTCTATTCTCCCGACAGGCGTTAAACAGTTCTTACCGAAACTCCACTCTACACCAATCAGTTTGGATTTCTTCCTTAATCCGCTGAATTTAAAAGCTATCTGCCCTCTCGGATGATGAGCTGTGAAACCCAAAGATTCGCTATACTTTTTATCTGCAAGTTTAACTACTATACCATCCATAGGATATGGCAAAGTTTCTATCTCTTCGACGATTAACGCCCATCTCTTTTCCATCTCGCCAAATTCGACTGGATAGGATATCATGTCATAGTCAACAAGGGTGAGTTTAGCACCTTGGACAAGCATAGGCTTTATATCCTTCAATCCCATGATTCCGGCAACAGCATTTCGTGGGTTTTTGTATGAAGAACCGTCACCTTTTTTGATCCTGAAATAGATGGTTTTGAAGTCATCATCGCGGATGATTATCTCGCCTCTTACTGGTCTATCCAATGGTCCTCTATATCCTATTGTTTCAAGTTCGATAAGTGGGACTTTATCCGTCACATTCTCATCTTGAGTTCCCTGGCCTCTTGTGGCAAGAATACCATTCGAATAGGATGATGATATTCCATCATATTTAGGTTGAATTAGAAAAACCTCGTTATCGCTTCTCTTTATCTCTAATGCCCATTTAAGGAGACTCTTCTTTCCTTTTGGCGCATCTTTGAAGAAATAAGTCTTCTCCAATGAGATCATTGGTTTATTGAGAACAATCTTGCCGAGACTTGCTACATCTACAGAGCCTACACTGTCCAGAAGCGAGTTTTCAGGATCAAGCTCCTCAAGCCTCTGAAGAAGAGCATCATAGTCTTCATCCGAAATCTCAGGAGCATTCTTTTCCCAATAGAGCTTATTGTGCCGTTCAATCTCTTGAAGTAGCTCTTCCAAGCTAAACTTTTTTATCGTATCAATATCCATACTCTTCCGCATAAAAACAATATTTCCGAAAATTTTCCATTAGACTCTAATTATGCAAATAGCGGGACTTTCTGGGGGCCGGTCGAAGTCATTTTGACTAAAGATTTATCTGTTATTTTGAGCTCGGGAATAACCGGAAGTTGAAGGAAACCCATTGTCAGAAAAGCAGATGAGAGAGTCCCGCCAAGTTCTTTATATGCGTTATCTATCTCAGCATGGGCTTTAACAATGTCTTTGGGTTCCTCTATGGACATCAATCCAGCAAATCTTAATGCCATTGAAGCTATGAGTCTTCCATTTTTGACGACTGCTATGCCGCCTTGCATCTTTTTGATTTCTTCCACAGCTACATCCATATCTATGTCATTAGTACCAATCACTCCGAGATTATGAGAATCATGTCCGATGGTTGATGCCACAGCCCCTTCCTTTAATCCAAAACCTTTTAGTAATCCGAGACAATAGTTTCCTTTGTGATTATGCCTGTTAATTACAGCTATCTTTAGGATGTCTCTTTCGATGTCAGCTTTTATCTCACCATTAACTACTTTAAACTCTTCAATAAGTTCTTCAGTAACTATCTGGTCTTTAATGAGTTTTATAACTCTCACTTTTTGAGTTTTGGATGAAGAATAAATCTTGAAATCAGCAGGCTGAAAAACTCTGTCTATCTTAACTGAATTAAGGATGTATGATGGATGCGAATAATCATGATAGTACGGGATGATATTGTCTCTCAAATAGACTAGTTTGCCATTAGCCACTGTCCCATAAGGTTTGAAGTTTTCGATATCATCAAATATCGCAACATCAGCCCTGGCCTGGATGGATAGTTTTCCAAGGTATCTGAAATCAAAAAACTCAGCAGGATTCATCGTAGCCATTCTTATGATGTCGAAGATAGATATTCTCGAATTCTTTTTAGCTTTTAAAATGGCAACGGCTTTCCTAAGAGTATCATCTATGTGCCCTTTGGAAATAAGGTCGTGAGGATTCTTGTCATCCGCACAGAATAAGAGCCTTCTTGTATCCAGGTTCTTATCAATTACATAGCTTAAAAGCTCTTCCATATTCTGAGCGCTACTTCCATCCCTCATCATCACATAGAGTCCCTTTGAAAGCTTTTCCTCAAGCTCTTCACCTCTGGAACATTCATGGTCTGCCATGATTCCAGCATTGATGTAAGCAGTTAACTCTCTGCCATGCAAAGTCGGACAGTGTCCGTCCACAATGAGTCTATTTTTCTTGAAACCCCTTGCTCTATAAGTTTCACTGATTTTTGCAAGAATGTCAGGGAAACAGTTTATCACTCCTGGGTAATTCATCACTTCGCCAAGTCCGATGATGTTATTGTACATCAGCAAAGACTTTATATCATCAGCTGTTATTATCGCTCCGCTCTCCTCGAAATCTCCGCCAAGAGCCGGAACGCATGATGGTATTGTAAAGTAAGACCTGAGGTTTGTATCCATCGCCTCATTGATGATGTGCCTTATTCCTTTTCTGCCCATGACATTGGCTATCTCATGAGGATCATTGATGACAGTCGTAACGCCGTGCTGAAGAACCACTGATGCAAAGTTTGAGAAAGTCATCATCGAACTTTCAATATGGATGTGCGATTCAATCAGTCCGGGAAGAGCGAATTTTCCATCCAGATCAAGAATCTTGGTCTTGCTGTCGGCAAATTGTGTATAATCCTCATAAAGCCCGACTATTCTGCGTCCCTTAATAGTTATAGAACCAAGTCTTATTTTCCCTGACAATACATCCACAATGGACGCGTTATTAAGTATCAAATCGGGCGCTGTTTTCCCGAGCGAACAATTTATGCTGCGTTCGTATCTGTCATCCATTCTATAACCTTTTTAGTTATTATGTGTCATTATATCGAGGATCACATCGTCTGTTTTCTGCATGCCGAAACTGGCAAGTTCGCCAATATTTTTAATAGTGTCTTCCACATTCTTACCGACAATGCCATCACCGCTATGCAAAGCTTTATGGTTCTGAGCAAGCATAGCTCCGTCGAATGCCGCATAAATTCCAGTAGCAATTTTCATAGCGCAGGAAGCTTTAGCTCCATCGCAAATCATCCCTGAAATAGTTCCAAGCGTGTTGCTTACAGCATTTGAAACAGTTTCGAGATCTTCATCATCCAGGAACGCTATTGCTCCGCTCACAGCCGCCGCCGCACACACAGCGCCGCAATAAGCAGAAAGTTCGCCCACATTGGTTTTTATATGGATGGTGGTAAGATGAGAGAAGAAAAGCCCGCGAAGCAACTTCTCATGATCAATCTTCTTTTCTTTGCAGTATTTGATCAATGGAAGCGAGGCAGTCATTCCCTGATTTCCACTGCCGCTCGTGATCATTACAGGCATTGCGCAACCGCTCATTCTAGCATCACTTCCGGCAGCGGCATAACTCGCACAGACATTTTTTCTATCATAGCCGTAAAACCCCTGCCCTATGGTTTTCATAATACAGCTTCCGAGATTAACACCGTAAGTTTCTTTCAAACCCTCTTCAGCTATGTTGGAATTGAGTTCAATAACTTTTTCAAGCAATGGTTTGATAAGTCCAATATCAATAGTTTTAGCAAGATTGTAGATGAGGGCTACCGACAATATTTTCCTGTCTGTCAAAGGAGTATTAAAGCTTACTTCATTGCATATTTTCCTGGTAATAATTTTGCCGTTCTTTTCAATCTTTGTGATATTTGTATGAAGAAGTTTTATTTCTACGCTGGCAGTTTCCTTACCTGCGGCAAGTTCAATCCTGATATAGAGTTTTTCTGGAGCATGTTCATGGATAACTTCTATAGAATGATGCTCCATAAAGTAGGCAACTTTCTTCATATCTTCTGGAGTAACATCGTGGATAACCATCAATTCAAGCTCAGGTTTCCCAATCAGAGCACCCATCGCAGCAACTACTTCTATGCCTATTCTGCCGCCGCTATTTGGCACAACTACGCTTTTTACATTTTTAATGATATTGCCTGAAACATATACTTTCATGCTATCAGGTTCACACCCTAAAACTTCTCTGGTTTTAGCCGCCGCATAAGCTATGGCTATAGGCTCTGTGCAACCTTCAGCCGGACGAACTTCTTCTTTTAGAATCGCAAGAACTTTATCAATCGTATTTTTCTCTATTTGCATTAGTTTGCCTCCCTTTTTTGTATTTGAATTTTATTATAGTTTAAAGATATTCAGTTTCAGCCTTAACCTGTTCAGGAGTTCTCTTGTATTTCATAGCTAACGCCATAACAAAAATGTTTGTTATAGCCAGGAAAATCATTACATGCCAATCCTCAAGCACGCAATGTCCGCCTCCGTAATTGCCAGCATAAGAACAGATAAACAGCAAAAATGCATATACCCATAACCAAAGTGAAGATTTCCATTGTTTCTTCATCTCTTCCTTTGATTCATTTGTAATTATCTGGACTATGAAAGCGACGACTATACAGAATATAAGAAAATAAACTGTCTTGGAAATTATGCTCCATCCTACCCAGTAAATAAAAAGAGTGCATAGATATAATGCGACATAAGACCAGACATAAGAAAAAGGAAGTTTTATATGGCGCTTTCTTTCAGGAATCTGATGACGGAATGAGAGCAGACATATCGGACCAAAAACAAATGTCAATGCAAATAGATAAGTCAGAAGGTCTGCAATCTGATGCCATCCTCTGAAAAAGTTAAACACTATCAAAGCCAGAATAAAATTTATCCAAATCGTAATATGAGGAACATTATACTTATTCATTTTGGTAAGGACTTTTGGAGCATACCCATTCATAGCTATGCCAAGTAATGATCTTGATGCGCAGGTGCAATAAATCAGCCCTGCGGCTAGAGGCGAAACTACAGCTCCCACATAAAGTATCGGAATCATCCATTTAATCCCGTGTTCAGCCAATAAACTTGCGAAAGGGGAATTGTTATTAAATAGAGTTAACGCGCCCCAACCATTCTTTAAATCGTTTTCGCGAAGGCAAACCAGGAAACTTGACTGAAGTATGAGGAAAATCACCATGCACAGAAGGATTGATCCGATGACTGCAAAAGGAATGGCAAAACCAGGATTTTTAGCTTCTCCGCCAACCTCGCATGAGAATTTGAAGCCATTATATGAGAAGACTATCCCTCCAGTGGATATTGCGGCAAAGATGCCATGCAATCCAAATGGAGCAAAGGCAGATTTAACAGGATGAAATAAATCATCTACAGTAAAGAACACCACCAATAAAAAGATACCCAAAAAGACCGGTATAATAATCTTCATGCAAGTCATAATCGAATTACATGTGGCTACCCATTTCATCGAAGCCGTGTTCACAAGGCATAGGATAAAAAGTAAAATAGAGGAAAGCAGATATCCTATTAAACTAAGCCCACCTTTCGGGGTCATTAATCCAGGAAAATAAAAACATAAGTATTGAACAACTGCCTGAACTTCAATTACGATCAAAACCACATAAGTAAACCAGAAAGCCAGAGAACAAAAAACTCCAATCACATTTCCGTGCGTAATTTGCGGAATCCTCACGCTGGCTCCCGAAACCGGCACCAAAGAAAAGACTTCGGCAAAGGTAAAGGCGACAATCAGAATAAAAATTCCTCCTATAATCCAGGAAAGCATGGAGGCAGGTCCGGCATTTTGCGTGGCATAGAAAGCACTAAAAAGCCAGCCCGATCCCATTATTGAACTCACAGAAATAAAAAGAAGACCCAGCGAAGATACAGACCTATCAAGTTTCATTTAATCCTTTCAGTTTTAGAATACTTACGATTTAGTCAATAAAAGCGTCCCAATCCTTTCGAGATTCTTAAAAACACTTTTTGTTTGATTATATGCTCTAATGAATTGTCGGTCAAGAATTGAATATGATGAAAGTTCTTTAAAGGGTTTATGATCTTCAGACTATTTAAACTTCAAAGTTGATAGGTTATGATTTAAGCAAAATTTTAAAAAATAATATATTTTACAAGGAGTTTTCACATGAAAAAAACAAAGATTATCGCAACCATCGGCCCAGCCTCAAATAGCGCCACAATAATAGAAAAGATGGCAAAAGCCGGCATGAATGTATGCAGGCTTAACTTTTCTTTCGGAACGCCTGAAGAGCACATGGACATGATCAATAAGGTCAGAGAAGTCAGCAAAAAACTCGATCAATCCATTGCTATTATTCAGTGTATTCAGGGACCCAAAATCAGAATGGGCAAACTTAATAAACCTGTTACAGTCAAAAAAGGGCAGGAAATCATACTATCAGGAAAGACTGAGCATAAAGATGAATTCACTTTGCCAACTACTTACGCTCAGATTGCAAATGACACTGAAAAAGGTAAAACTATCCTTATTGCTGACGGCAAAATCATTGTAAAAGTCGTCGAGACTCATAAAGAAAAGAAAGAAGTCGTATGTAAAGTAGTTGAAGGAGGAACTATCCTGACTGGAAAAGGGATAAATCTTCCATACACAAAAATCTCGCTTCCGTCTCTTACGCTTAAAGATATCGAAGATGTTAAGTTCGCTGTTAAATCGGGCGGCATTGACTACATAGACATGTCTTTTGTCAGACACCCAGATGATGTCAAAAAACTGCGTAAAATCCTTAAAGACCTCGGAGGAGAACATATCGGAATCATTGCCAAAATCGAGAAACCTGAAGCAGTTGAGAATATTGATGCAATAATCGATGAAGCAGATGGCATAATGGTAGCCAGAGGCGACCTTGCAGACGAAGTATCATTTGCCAAAGTACCTGTAATTCAAAAGGATATAATCCAAAGAGCCAGCAAAAAAGGGAAAATAACTATTATTGCTACAGAGATGCTTGCTTCTATGGTTGACAGCCAACTTCCCTCAAGAGCAGAGGCGAGCGATGTGGCCAACGGCGTTTTTGATGGAACTGACTGCGTCATGCTTTCAAATGAGTCTGCCATGGGCAAATTCCCTGTCGAGTCAGTCAAGGTAATGGCTGAAATTGTGGAAGAAGCAGAAAAATCAATCTATAATAACACTTTTCACCCTATGCTTGAACTACCTGATGTTCATAAACTCAATGAAGCGATCTGCAAAGCTGCTTCCGAATTATCCTACAATCTTAATAATGAAGTAATGGCTGTTTTTACCAGAAGCGGACTAACCGCCAGGATTTTATCAAAATTCCGCCCTGACAGCAATATTTTTGCAGCTACGCTTGATCGGAGAACTTATCAGCAACTGGCTATTGTACATAATATTTATCC
>JBAXXY010000108.1:0-9951 GCA_037127655.1 Lentisphaerota bacterium | reverse complement strand
CGGAAAAACTTTGCTCTCTGAACATTCGGTAAGGAAAACCGGAGGCATAAAGCATAAAATATACTTACTCCCCATAATATCAGGAGTATCACTCCGCCTTTCTTTCCTATGGTTTTCGCCGTTTCATTATCCAATGATCCAATCGACTCCAGAATGCTGAAAACCATATACGGAATAATTGTAATCTGGAATACACGAATAAAGAGTTTGTTGAATGGCTCCAATACAGAACATAATTCACCGAAAAAAATGCCAATAAACAAGCCCATGGCAGTAGCAATATAAATCTTTTTGCTTAATGATAGTTGTCTATACCACTTAATAATAAAAATTTGATTCATATCTGGCTAAAGGCCCTTATTATTTCGCAAGTATTTATATCATCTCATCTTTTATCGCTCTGCAGGAGTTTATTCCCCTGTTTTTCAATGATATCCAGAGCTTTATCCACGCTCATCTGGCCTGTTATGCACTTATTGATATTCATTCTGAAAACTTCCACATCCACCTTGTTCCAGGCTTCAATAGGCGTAGCTATGCTCGGATTATTAAGACCTGTGACAAAAAGCAGAAATTCATGATGCGCTTTGAAAAATTCGCTGTCCTGAAGGTCATTCCTTACCGGAATTCTGAAAGGATAAGATTTTCCGTCGCTACCTTTCTCTCCTGTCAAAATCATTTCCTGACCTTTTCGGCTTATCATAAAGGAAATAAGCTTTACTGCCGCATTGAATTTTTCTCCTGAAACACCTGCAGGTATGGCAAGCATATACGGCCCTATTTCAGCAAAACTTCCGCCGGGTCCGGCAGGAATTGGCGCAACTCCGACCCTGAAAGGGTTTCCCGATTTCCAGATATCCGTAACTCCCCATGGTCCCTGAAATTCCATAGCGACTTTCTGATTTCTGAAGTCATCCATAATCTCCTTGCCTGTCTTTTCCGCAGAGTCAGGAGGGGCGCACTCCTTCATAAGTTTTAGGTAAAACTGAACAGCATTCCGCCCTTCAGTTGTATTTAGAGCCACCGAATAGGAGCCATCCGGCTCCTTTTTTACGAGTTTTGCTCCGCCTGCGTAAATGAACATATCAAGAGACCAACTCAAGTCATTTGACTGTTGCCCGGGCAATCCAATGCCGTATTTCCCGTTTCCGGTGAGTTTAAAAGCGTCAGCGTAGAGTTCCTGCCATGTTTTTGGCGGTTCTTTGATGCCTGCCTTTTCAAACATATCCCTGTTATAGATAAGCTGCATGGAATGTCCTAGCCAGGGAATCCCGTATAATTTTCCTTCAACCACGGCAAGGTTCCAGAGGTTTGCATTAAAGAATATTTTGTCCTGGTCAAAATATTTGCCCACTTCCTCGAAGGCATCCTGCGCTGCAAGCTCACGGAGGTTTCTGTAAGCTACCTGCATGACTTCCGGAGCTTTACCGCTCAGAATAGTCATGACAGTTTTCTGACTATTCTGGGTTCCTCCGATGAGTTCGACTGCAATGTCAGGGTTTTCCTTCTGGAAGTCATTAAGAATACTTCTGATAAGTTCCCCCCTTC
Source organism: Lentisphaerota bacterium (assembly GCA_037127655.1). GTDB lineage: Bacteria > Verrucomicrobiota > Lentisphaeria > Victivallales > GWF2-38-69 > GWF2-38-69. The sequence continues at coordinate 8,403 of JBAXXY010000108.1, read as the reverse complement.
CCGAATTCTCAGCCCACTCTATCTGCATTCTGATTTCGGTTTTGGAGTTGATATTATCTGGGTTGCAGGATGCTAATAGCGCCGATAAAATTAGAAAAATACTTAAAACTGTCTTATTCATGTAATATCTATATGCATTAGCTAAGTTAAAGAAAACAGGCTAAGATGTTATGTATCTAAAAACATTACTGTTTGAATCTGAGCATAATCCAAATTGGTGCATTATTAAAGAGGGAAGATGAAGAAACAAATGAAGATTCTCGTCGCTCCTAACGCTTTCAAGGATTGCCTGAGCGGTTTTGAGGTAGCTTCTGCTATCGAAAGAGGAATCCGAAGAGTAGCCCCAAATGCGGATGTGGTAAAATGTCCTGTAGCTGACGGAGGGGATGGCTTTCTTGATGTCCTGGAACAGTCTCTGAATTGCACAAGGATATATCATCAAGTCAACAATCCGCTCTTTAAATGTATTAACGCTGAATTCTTATATTTAAGAGAACAAAAAACAGCAATTATCGAGATGGCAAAAGCATCAGGCCTGGCTTTGCTTAAAATTGAGGAACGCAATGCCATACAAACTACGACTTATGGAACAGGAGAACTTATAAAAAAAGCTTTGGATATAGGAGCAGAGAAAATCTATCTTGGTCTTGGCGGCAGCGCTACATGTGATGGAGGAATCGGGATTCTAACGGCTCTTGGCGTTGTTTTTCTTAATAAAAAAGGACTTCAACTTAAGCCTGTCGGTTGTTCATTGCCAGATATAAAAAGAATAGATACAAGCAACCTTGATCCTAGAATCCTTTCATCTGAATTTATAATGGTTTGCGATGTAGAAAATCCACTTCTTGGAGTTAACGGCGCGGCAAAAGTTTTTGCACCCCAGAAAGGAGCTTCACCTGATGAAGTAGAATTCCTAGAGGATGGGTTAAGAAACCTTGCTTCAATCATTAAAAGCGATACAAGTTTGGATATAAACATTATTGGCGGCGGCGCCGCAGGGGGAATAAGCGCTACTTTATACGGGCTTATCGGCGGCAAACTCAAAAAAGGGATTGACACTATTATTGATATCTTAGATATTTCTGAAAAAATAAAAGGTTCTGATTTAGCCATTACAGGCGAAGGCAAAATTGACGGACAGACAGCCTTTGGCAAGGCTCCTGCAGGTATCGCCGCTCTCGCCAAGATGCACAATATTCCCTGCATAGCAATTGCCGGGCTTATCGGCGGCGATATAGATGAACTCTATAAAATAGGATTTACTTCAATATTCCCCATCTGTCGAGGCCCTATGACTCTTGAAGATTCAATCAAGAATGCAGATAAACTCATCTCCGAATCAATCGAACAAATTGTTAGACTCTTAGCCTTCACCTCTTAATAAAAAAGCCTGCAATTTTTTATTATTAACGCTTCTATTTTTCAAGGCTCTAGCGATGGGACGACTTTACTGCCGACTTTGCCCCAGACTACTGAGTCGGGCTGTTTCTGAATAGTTTTCACAAGTGCATTAATTGAATTCATAGTCTGGTCAAATCTGTTTAATGAATAGTTAATATTATCGCCAATAGTATTTATTTTCTGCTTATTTGCGATTTCCTTGAGCTGATTAGTAAAATCATTGATGCCAAGGACAAGGTCATCGAAATTAGCAATAATTTTCTTGATGTCTATATCATTTAACTTTTTGGCGATATCCTGCGTAGTTTGGAGGATATTTCCAATAGTCGGCGAAGGAATTAAAGGTAAATATAGCGGATGATTTTCTGGAAGTTCAGGTAGTATTACAGGGTATTCCTTAGGATCGAAATATGCGATATCGACATACATATCTCCTGTTATTCCCTCATACTGAAGCTGGCATCTAAGCCCTTTTGCAATCATTGGATCAACTTTTTTATTGAAGTTTTCCTGATAATTATGTGTAATTATAGGGAGCTTTGCCTGGGACTGGTCAAGAAAGGTATTCAGGTCGAATTTCATAGTTATGAATATGGTCGAAGCCTCAAGCCCTATTTTGATGCTATTGACTGAGCCTATTGTAACGCCTTTTATCTTTACATTTGAGCCAACTTTCAGGCCTTGCACAGAACTTTCGGTTGAAGTCATGAAAAGAATTTCCGGTTGAAAGTATTTCATAACCCCAAGCGATAGCAAACCAAGCACAAGAATTACAATCGCCGCCAGAGCAAGAGCGCCAATTTTGTATTTATTTCCATTCTTAGCCATAAATTTAACCTCTCATATTTGAACGATTTAAAAATTCTCTAACCCATTCGTTTTTGGAATTATCTTTTAAGTATTTTGGATCTCCGCTTTCAATAATTCCTTTTATTTTTTTGTCCAGAATAATCACATTATCGCCAATTGAAAAAATACTGTCGAGTTCGTGCGTAACAATCACCATTGTACAGCCAAGAGTATCTCTCAATTCCAGGATAAGTTTATCGAGTTCAGCTGAAGAAATTGGATCAAGCCCCGCAGAGGGTTCATCGAAAAACAGGATTTCAGGATCGAGAGCAAGAGCCCTGGCCAAACCAGCCCTTTTTTTCATTCCTCCGCTTATTTCTGAAGGGAAGAATTTTTCATAACCTTTCAGTCCTACCAGGCTCAATTTTAGTTTAGCCACACTATTTATGACATTGTCTGACAAGTCGGTAAACTCTTTAAGCGGGACGGCTATATTTTCCTCTAAAGTGAGTGAACTAAATAGCGCTCCTGACTGATAAAGCACGCCAAATTCGCGGCAGAGAGCGGATTTCTCAGTTTCTGAGGCATCTACCATGCTCTTGCCTTTTATCAGGATATCGCCTTTAAGCGGGTCATAGAGTCCGATCAAATGCTTCAAAACTGTGCTTTTACCACATCCTGAACCACCAAGAATAATAAAAATCTCGCCCTGCCTGATTGAAAAATTCAAATCGGTCAAGACGACAAAATCATCGTAGCCTATTGTCAAGTCTTTAACTTCAATTACGATTTTGCTGTTTTCTGTGTTTTTCATCAATAGCTAATCCCGAAGAGTCCAAGAAGTTGAGGAAGCGTAATGGTAACAAAAAAATCGGCTAGTATCACAAAAACTATACTCGTTACAACAGAGGAAGTAGTCGCCTTGCCGACACCTTTTGCATCCTTGTCAGCCTCGAATCCCCTGTAACAGCCCACAATGGCAATAATTATCGCAAAGATGAAACCTTTTATAAGCGATTCTAGAAGGTTTGCAGGTATCACTGACGCGACAGTTCTATTCCAATATTGAATCAGAGTAAAATCGCCCATAGGAAGACTGATTGCCATACCGCCCAGAACTCCTGCCAAATCTCCTATCATCACAAGCATCGGAACAACGAAACTCAAAGCTATGATTTTGGGTAAGACAAGAGACCTTGCTGGTTTCAGTCCCATCGTTACCATTGCATCAATTTCCTCTGCTGAATTCATTGTACCTAATTCAGCGGCATAAGCCGAACCTGCACGACCGATACATATCACTGCAACCATTAGAGGTCCCATTTCCCTTATCATTCCAAGAGCGACAAGATCAGCTACATAAACAGATAGTCCGAACTTTGCCATCTGAACAATCCCCTGAAAAGCAAGGATCAGCCCGACAAGAAAACAAATAAGGAACACAATCGGGATAGCGTCAGCCCCGCTTTTATCCATGTAGTAGGTTATTTCCTTGATATCTATTTTTCGCGGATGAATTATGTAATAGAAAACCGATTCTATTACTTCCCCTAAAAAACCGATAAACTTCTTAAAATTTTCAAAGAAAGAAATAACTGTTTTATCCATGTTCTGGACTAATGAAAAATACTTTTCTTCCCTGAAAGACTCAGCTTTGTAATTACCTGAGAGATCAAAACCGATATTTTTAAGCTCATCGCTAAACTTCTCATCCTTAATATTTGTAAATGCAATCCTGACTTTTTTAGCTTGGCACAATTCACCGATAGAAATGATGAAGGCCAGAAAGGAATAGTTGGTGGATTCAATATTATCAAGGTTGAATGATAGGGATTTGGCAGAGCTTTTTGTAACAGCTCTTTGAATATCGTCATAGCATTTCTGCATCTCAATAAAAGACATTCCTTTGCCGGAGAAATCATAAAGCATTAGTTCACTGTTTTGAATCTCAAGTTTCATCCAAGCCTCTTCCAGAGATTAATCATCAATCACTTAGTTTTGCTAACCTGGATAAGGTTTGAGCTAAGGGAGATTAACATTTTATCAATTAGGTTTTTAACTGTTTCGGCAAACTTTTCTGCTGTTACATTATCCACGCTCTGTTGCTCTGACAGGATTTCTGAATAAACCACATTGCCGTCAAGAGATTTTTTTATCTGAACTGCCAGCGTTACTTTAACAGTCTTTTTTGTTAGATCAGATTCAAGGCAGAGTATCTGTACATAGAGTTCAAGCCTGTTGTCTCCCTGAAGCTTAACTTTGTTCAAATCATTCTGATTAAATGCAATAACAAAATATTTTCTTATCATTTCGTCTGGCGAAGAGGCCCAGCGGTTATATTCGTCTATCTCAATGTGTGTCTCGGATACGCGGAACACCATTCTTTCATTGTACGGATCCATAGTCTTCACATCTTGAATGTCCACCTGCGGGGATTGCTTCAGACCTTCAATTTCTCCTGGGGCTCCGATGTCAAAATAAGTTACCGGAATATTTTCATTCTTGGGAAAAATGGAACATCCTGCGCATAGAAGAAGCAAAGAAAGTGATATAAAAGTAAAAAGTTTTGAGGTTTTCATCATAATAGTATTCCTACTTTATATTTGAATTTTAGATAAAAACTCCGACTTGGAGATTCGGCACTTGATGAGCTTGCTTCTATTTGTTTCACCTGAAATTATTGAAATAGACGATTTTGGAATATCGAGAGTCTTACTGAGAAACTTTATTAATTCTTCATTGGCTTTGCCGTCAACAGGAGGAGCATTCAAAGTAATTTTTATCGAATCTCCGTACAAACCTGATATCGAACTCTTTGAAGCTCCCGGCTGTACGCGGCTCTTAAAAGTCAACCATCCGTCTTTTTCAGTTATCGGCAATAAATCTTTCCCCATCGGTCATTTACTAATTTTACTTTTCAGTTTTAGTGGGTTCGTCTTGATAAGTTCTATTTGCTCCTTCGAGTTTAAGAACTCTGGCCGCAAGCTTTTTGAACTTTCCTGGAAGCATAGAGCGCTCTACAAAATCTTTGACCGGTTCAGCTAAACATCCCATCCATGATTTGCCTGCAGGGACATCCTGAAAAACTCCTCCCTGACCGCCAACTTTAGCGCCGTCACCTACATTCAGACCATGGCTTATACCAACCTGACCTGCAAGAACTACTCCCCTTCCTATTTTAGAGCCCCCTGCGACACCGACCTGAGCTATAAGCATCGTAGATTCACCTATTTCGACATTGTGAGCTACATGAACAAGATTGTCTATTTTTACTCCACTTTTAATCCAGGTAACGCCAAATCTCGCTCTGTCTATCGCGCAGTTAGCGCCGATTTCTACATCATCATCAATCCTTACTATTCCCACTTGAGGGATTTTGACTATTCCGGCAGGCCCTGCTTCATAACCAAAACCGTCGCTGCCTATGCAAACTCCGGGATGAATAATCACATTATTGCCAATTACTATCCTTTCTCTGATTACACAGTTCGGGTAAAAAAAACAATTTTTACCGATTCTGGTATTTTCACCTATAAAGTTTCCAAATAGAATTTTTGTATTTTCACCTATTATGGTTCCCTTGCCGATAAAGACATTGGGGCCGATATGGCAGGAATCTGGAATACTCACGCCATCAGAAATAATTGCCGTAGGATGGATTCCTGGTTGATATTCAGGCGGATGCGGAGCAAAAAGTTTTACTATTTTCGCAAATGTCACATTTGGTTGAGCGCAGTAAATATATGTCTTAATATCGGGGAGCATTCCTTTAAGAACTATTGGGGCAAGAATTACATTAGCTTTGGTTTTATTAAGGAGATTTCTGAATTTGTCAGAAACGATAAACGACGCATCATTCTCTTTAGCATCTAGAAGAGAATTCATTCCTTCTACAACAAAATCTCCATTGCCTATAAACTCGGAATCCAAAAGTTTAGCCAGTTCAGCAACCGTTATATTTCCCATCTGATTATACCTTTTTTTACCTGTTTAACCTTTAGTATATGTCCTCAAATAGTTGGTATTTGTTTAGCTCAAAGTTCTTGTAGCAATCAGATCAGCGCCGCTATTGCAGATATTTTTGCAGATAACATCGCCTCTCTTGACCGGAGCTTTGGCTTTGAGTTTGAAAATCTCCCTCATCACTTCAAACATCTTGTCCTTTGATACGGAACGATCTGTCCTGACAGGAAGAAGAGGAATTTTAGCCCCCTCTATTTTGACAGTAGAAGTTACGACTCTTTCAGGAGCAAAAACTTCTTTCTGCGCATATACAGGGCCGCGCTTGCAAGCATTGCCGCTTACGCTGATTATAATCTTATCGTCATGTTCGACGCTAAGACTGCATCCAAGAGGACAGCTTATGCAAATAATTGATCTTTTCATAGGTAATTTCTCCTCTTACTCTAAATACACATGTATCATTTTAGCGTTTTCCGGAACCTTCTTTATTTCTATTCTCTGCATTTCGCTCGGGAATATCTTCTTGTGCGCTTTTTTGTAGATGATTTCATCATCGACTTTCGCATAGAGCGTAGCATTTTCAGCAGGAGCAATGACTCTAAGAGAAATCAATCCAGGCTTCCCGGGTTCGAGCACTGTCGGAAGAGCGTACCTGACCAGATTTCCGACTCTGACAGGGATCTTGCTCTTCTGAATTGTCTGGTGCTTGATATATTCTGCGGCGGCTTTGGCGGTGGCTTCAGACTCTTCTGAAACCCAGTCAACAAGGTCGTGTACATGGAGCACATTCCCGCAGGCAAATACGCCCGGAATGTTTGTCATATAATTCGAATCAATCAAAGGTCCGCCTGTAACCTTGTCCAGAATAACTCCGGCAATCTGCGAGAGTTCATTTTCTGGGAGAAGTCCTACTGAAAGCAAAAGAGAATCGCATGTCAGAGTAAAGGTTTCAGATTTTTTAGGCTCTTTATATTCGTTTATCGGAGCAATATCCACTTCAGTGATCCTGCTGTTGCCGCGGATAGCTGTGATTGTATGCGAGAGATACAATGGAATATTGTAGTCATTGAGGCACTGGACGATGTTTCTATTGAGTCCCCCCGGATACGGTTGGAGTTCGACTACAGCTTTGACCTTGGCGCCTTCCCATGTCATCCTGCGAGCCATGATAAGCCCGATGTCTCCTGAACCAAGGATCACAACTTCTTTGCCGGGCATATATCCATAACGGTTTACGAATTTTTGCGCCAATCCTGCAGTCATTATGCCCGCTGGTCTTGTTCCTGGAATAGCAATATTGCCTCTGTTTCTTTCACGGCAACCCATCGCAAGGATCACGACTTTAGTTTTAGCCTCGATAAGACCTGACTTTTCGGACATCAGATAGACTGTTTTACCATCTTTTTCATTAACAATATCAATAGCACAGGTGCCGGTCATTGTTTCAATATCAGTCCCTTCAAGCATTTCAATATATTTTTCTGCGTATTCTGGGCCGGTAAGTTCTTCCTTGAATCTGTGAAGTCCGAAACCGTTGTGAATGCACTGAAGCAAAATGCCGCCGAGAGAATCTTCTCTCTCAACTACGAGAATTTTGTCAATGCCATTTTTTTTTAGAGATATTGCGGCGGCCAGTCCTGCAGGCCCGCCACCTATTACTAAAGCATCAATAATCTTAGTCATTATTTTCCGTCTCCTTTCTTGATAGGATACGGCGCAATTTCAGAGCCTTTTCCTTTTTTAGTTATCTGTTCGAACGGAATACCTGTTTCTCTGTGAAGGATTTCCATCACTCTTGAGGTGCAAAAACCTGCCTGGCATCTGCCTGTGCCTGCCCTTGTGGCAAACTTGATGCCGTCAAGCGTAATGTGCCCTTCCTTGATGGCGGCAACTATTTCGGCTTCGGTGACATTCTCGCATCTGCAGACAAGCTTGGAATATGCCTTGTCGTTCTTGACTATATTGCCGTATTCAGAGTAGTCTCTCTTTTCGAGCAGGTGTCTTACGCGTATGGCAATTTTGCGTTTTGGCTTAAAGTCGCGCTTGAGTTCCATCTTAACGCCTTCTTTATTGAGAACTTCACGGATGTGCTCGGCAATAGCAGGAGAAGCTGTAAGCCCTGGAGACTGAATACCTGCCGCATTTATGAATCCAGATACAGTAGTCGTGCCTATAATGAAGTCTCCATTATTGCCTACGGCCGCAGGTCTGAGTCCTACAAATGAGGTTATAATGTCAGAAGTCCTGATG
>JBAXXY010000107.1:0-10009 GCA_037127655.1 Lentisphaerota bacterium | reverse complement strand
CAAATCCTCGATGAACCTCTACCCTGACGGGACAGTAATGTCAGCTTCTGACACAACCAATTGGCCTCTCTTTGATGGAGTGCCAAACTATGCTTACCTGAAGAATAATTCTAAAGGCTGGACAAAAGTTTGGGACAGTAAGGCAAAAGTTCCTTACATGGTAAAAGGCAACTATTTCCTTAGCTATGACGATCCACAGTCCATTAAAGAAAAAGCTGATTATGTCGTCCTAAACGGCGCAGGCGGCGTTATCGTATGGCAGGTCTTCGGAGATATGGAATTCTCCGGCGCAGTTACAGTTGCTCCGGGAGGAAAACTTCCTAAGGCCACAACAGTCAAAACAGAACTTCTTGACGCCCTCTATAGCAACATGAACAAATAGTTAACACGCTGATACTTATTAAATACTTAGAACGGCTCAAATCTGAGCCGTTCTTGTTTTATGCCGATAGACAACTAATTTAGGCCACTGATAAAATCAATTACTATAAGGACTTGCTAATATGAAAAGCATGACTGGATATGGACACGGAGAAATTGCCTCTAAAGGCGGCATATCGTTTAAGGTTGAAATTAAAGCGGTTAACAGGAAGCAATTTGACCTGAAACTCTATCTGCCTCAAGAACTCAATGAATATGAATCACAGATTAGAAAAACTATCGCAGATTCAATATCAAGAGGATCAGTAAATGTTAGCATAACTCTTGCTTTGAGCGAAGAAAGCTTAAAAAAGAGCATCAAAATCAATCAGGAAATTCTCAAAGCCTACATCGAAAGCGCCGACTCTCTGGCAAAGGAACTTGGACTTAGCCAAAACCTGACAATAGCAGATCTCTACAAACTTCCAAAATCAGTAGAAATGGTTAACCCGGAATTTTCTTCAGATGAGAAATATATTGAAGATCTCTTTCAGGCAATCCGTTTGGCCCTCACTGAGTTCAATAAAAGCAGGAGAAACGAAGGAGAATTTCTGAAAAACCATTTTTCTGAAAAACTTGCCTTGCTTGCATCTACTCTTTCAAAAATAGAAGGTTTGGCTGTCGAACTTCCAAAAATCTATCATGCAAAGCTCCTCGACCGAATCAGAAAAAATCAGGAAGTAACCATCCCAAATGAAGAGCTATTTATCAAGGAAATAGTCATGATTTCAGACAGATGTGATGCCACAGAAGAAATAACCCGCCTTAAAAGTCATTTTTCACAATTCGAAAAACTCATAAAAGAAGAGACTCCAGGAAGGAACCTTGACTTTTTAACTCAAGAGATTCAAAGAGAGATAAACACTCTCGGAGTCAAAGCCGCCACTTCTGAAATTTCTCCGCTAGTTGTTGCCTTTAAGACTGAAGTAGAAAAAATTCGCGAGCAAATCCAAAATATAGAATAGTATGCCTTTGAAAGCTGTAATCTACAATTCATTTGCATCTGCGTGGGTCAGATTTGAGAATCCATCAGAAGTCATTCAGACATCAAAACTTGATGCTGTAGTAAGCTTATTGGAGTATGTGAACAGATGCGCAGTTGAATTCAAGAAATACGCAGTAGGCTTTATTCCCTATGACGCATCTCCTGCTTTTGATTCTGCTATGACTGTCAAAGAAAATGCAAAATCAGAATTGCCTTTACTATGGTTTGCCCTTTTCGATGATTACAAAGCTATTGAAATTCCTCGGACCACGACAGCAAATAACTACTTTTCTGACTGGACTCCGTCTGTTTCAGAAACTCAATACAACTCATCTATTGCAAAAATTAAGGATTACATCAAAGCAGGAGATACCTATCAGGTCAATTATACATTGAGACAACACGCCAGCTTCAAAGGTGAACCTTGGGAACTCTTCTGCGAACTAGCCAATTCCCAACGCTCCAGGAATTGCGCCTTTATCGAAACTGATGATTTTGCTATTTGTTCGGCCTCTCCAGAGCTCTTCTTTACACTTAAAGACGGGCTAATCACATCCAAACCTATGAAGGGGACAACCCAGAGAGGCTTAACTCTTGCGGAAGATAAAAAACAAGCAGAATGGCTTCATAATTCACGGAAAAATAGATCTGAAAATATTATGATTGTGGATATGATAAGAAATGACATTGGACGAATTGCTCAAGCAGGAACAGTTAAAATCCCAAAAGTCTTTGAAGTAGAGAAGTATCCTACCGTATGGCAAATGACTTCCACAGTTCATGCTAAGACAAATAAAAGTGTCCCTGATATTATGAAGGCTCTATTTCCTTGCGCTTCAATAACAGGAGCTCCAAAAGTCAGGACTATGGTGATAATTTCTGAACTTGAAGCGACTCCAAGAGGTATTTATACTGGAAGCATCGGATTTATCGCTCCTGATAACTCAGCTCAATTCAATGTAGCTATCCGAACGGTCGTTATAAATAAAAAAACATCTGTAGCTGAATACGGTGTGGGAGGAGGAATCGTTTGGGATTCAACTAATAGTGATGAATACAATGAATGTCTTATAAAAACTAAATTCCTTTCAAATCCAATACCTGATTTTTCCATTCTTGAATCCATTCTATGGACTCCTGATAACGGATACTTTCTGCTTGAATATCACTTAGAAAGGATGAGAAAAAGCGCTGAATATTTTGATTATCCTTTTGATGCAGAAAAAATAAAACTGCTGCTAAATAAAGAAGTTACTCAGCCTTCTGAGCCCTTAAAAGTCAGACTCTTACTTAATATTGAAGGTAAGGTATCTGTAGAACGCAGCAAGCTGGGACAGTTTAAGAATACAATCAGCGTGGCTATATCCGGAGTGCCTGTAAGAAAAAACAATCCATTTCTCTGTCACAAAACAACTAACCGCAAACTTTATGAAGATATCAAATCAAAACACAGCAGTTATGACGAAGTTATACTCTGGAATGAGGACGGCGAAGTTACAGAAGCAATTACTTCTAATATCGTTATAAAAATAGGCGCAAATCTCTACACTCCGCCAATATCATGCGGCTTGCTTGGTGGCACTTTCCGCCAATATCTTCTCGATAAAGGAGAGATTGCAGAAAAAATAATTAAGCTGGATGAACTAAAAAGCTCTGATGAAATCTACTTTATAAACTCTATCCGAAAATTCCGTTTGGCAGTTATTGACTGGGCGTTACAGTAGCATTTTCCTCGATAATATAGTCTGGGAGGATTTCTGCTTCAATGGCTACATTAGAGGTAATTACCTGCGCATTTCTTACTTCTAAACCTCTCTGAGAGGAAATGCGGACATCCTTCAGAACCAGATTTTGATCGGCTTTTCAGGAACTCCTACGATATACCCTGCTGCTTTTTTTACATTAGTAGCCGTTAAACCGTCAATAGCCACATTATTAATAAAAACTGGCGACCCGCTCCCGGCTGGAGGTTCAAGTTCAGTTCCCGGTGCAGGGATCTTCGACTCAGGATAATACCCTGAAAACTCTATTGCTATATCTACATTATTCATCTTTATGTTTGTGTAGGAGAGATTCTGAACTGTTCCACCGTAACATCTTGGGGATTTGACTCTGATCCCGTTCGTCGTCCCTTCAAAAGTGCAGTCTTTCACATATAAACCGTCAACTCCATGATTAGTTTCGCTTCCTATAGAAAGCCCGTGACCATCACCAAAAGTGCAGTTAGTTATATAAATATTGTTAGTGGGACCTTTCCCTGCCTTAATAGCGATATTGTCATCGCCAGTTGAAATATTGCACTTGTCAATGAATACAGTATTGCATTGTGAAGGGTCTATTCCGTCGGTATTTGGAGAAGTTTTGGGAGCTTTAATTCTAACATTAATGACTATCACATTTTGGCAATTGTTTGGCACAAAATGAAAGCTCGGAGAATTCTGTAAAGTTATGCCCGCAATAACAACATCTTTACAGTTTATTAAGTAAATAAGTCTCGGCCTTTTCTGTTCGCTTGCAGTTCCTTTGGTATATTTATATTTTTCCCACCAATCCGGACCATTTCCATCTACAATGCCGGTGCCAAAGATTCCTATATTTGATGCTCCATCTGCAACTATAAAATTTTGTGGGTCCGAATTATTTGGATATTCACTGTAAGAAATAGCTTTAAGTTGAGACGGAAAATCAATTTTTAGATAAACGCCGCTTTTTAGTATCAATGGCGACGATAAAAAGTTCCCATTTTTGAGAATAACTATTCCTCCATTGTTTTTAGCGCAATAGTCTATCGCACGCTGAATTGCCGCAGAGTCATTAGTTAAACCATCAGCTTTAGCTCCGTATACCCTAGGATCAATAGCTGATGAAATGTCAGGAGCATTGTCATTCAGAATCTTGCTCTGAGGAACCGATGGAAAAGCTTGGATATTTACTTGAGAAAAATAAGAAAATGAGATAATCGTTAATAAGAGAACAACCAATAAGAATGATTTTTGACTCATAAATGACTCCTTAGTGATAGTAAATGCTTAATGGTTGACTTAGAAATAATAATAGTCTGACAAAATCAATTTTCATTAAAAAGCATACGAAAATAAATTTTTAAAAGAGAACTGTAACTTTATGAAAATATCTGTACTAAATATTGGGAATGAACTTCTTAAAGGTTCAACAGCAAACACAAATCTTCTTTATATGGGACAGGAATTGCTTAAACTCGGCATCCCTCCAATCCTTCAGATGTCTGTCAATGATGATCCGAAGGATATGAAAGAGGCTATTTCCTACCTTGAAAATAGATCTGATGTAATCATTTCTACTGGGGGATTGGGGCCAACCACAGATGATATCACAGTTCAGGTTTTTGCAGAATATTTCGGGTTTAAACTATACACTGATGAGAGCGTCATCAAGCATATACAGACCATAATGGGGAATGATAAACTTCTATCAGTCCATAACCGCAAACAGGCCATAGTTCCAGAAGGTTCGACTATTCTCGAAAATAGAAACGGTACTGCTCCCGGGCTCTCATTTACGGCAAAAGGCAAACTTGTATTTCTTCTTCCTGGCCCGCCGTCTGAACTTGTCCCTCTCTTTAATGAAAGAGTTGTTCCGTCCATTAGTCACAATCTGAAAGAAAAAGTCTTCTTTGAATCTCTCTACACTGTTGGAATAGCTGAATCAGAACTCCAGAGAATTGTTTCAGAAAGCATCCCGGTCCATGAAAAACTCTATATCGCATACAGAGCCGAACCGGGCGGATGCGAACTTACATTTAGTTCCACAGATAAAAACCTTGTGTCTCTATCTTCGGCAAAAATGTATTCGCTCATAGGAAAATCACTTCTTTCCAGTGGATGTAAAAATATTGCAGAAGAAATAGTTAATAGATTGTCTGAGCGTAAATTAACGCTTTCTTTAGCCGAATCATGCACTGGAGGAATAATATCATCAAGGATCACGGACATTCCAGGAGCTTCAAAAGTGTTCGAAGGCGCAATAACTGCATACTCGTATGAAATAAAAACTAAAGCCCTAAATGTAAAAGAAAGCACTCTTGCTGATCATGGCGCAGTAAGTTCGCAATGCGCTATCGAAATGGCTGAAGGGTGCGTAAAACTTTTTGAAACAGATATAGCTCTTTCCGTAACAGGAATTGCCGGCCCTGATGGAGGAACACCTGAAAAGCCAGTCGGAACCGTGTTTATAGCAATAAAGTTCAAAGATAAAATAATAGTAAAAGACTATCTCATTAAAGGTGATCGAAGCCGCGTCAGGATCCGAAGTTGTGCCTTTGCACTTAACATGCTTAGAGATTTAATTATTGAATGATGCCAACTCGTTTTTAATATAAACTGATGCTTTGGAGAGGACTGGATTAGCTTCAACATATCGGTCGAATTCGTCTAGTGTGTAATAGAATTCTTCCCAATCTTTTTCCTTTGACCATGGCCAATAAAAACATACTTCAATTGTAATCGTATCTCTATCTCTTCCTGTAAAATCTTCTTTAAATTATAGTTTGTGTCTATCCCATAATGCCAATGGTTAGACAGATATTGAAAATCTATAAAATCCGATTTGCCAAGAATAGATTTATTCAAAGAGTATTCTGTAATGATGTAACGATGCTCTTTCGGCATCTTCTTCGACTGATTCTTTGCTCTGGTAAGAGAAGAATAGCAACCAATAAGGCTATAATCATTTTCAAACAAAGTTTTAGCATGCAGGACATAAATTTATTCTTATTATTTCTATTCATTTTGGATTCCTATAAAGTTAAAGAGTTCATGAAGTTTTGTATTCGTGTTAATGGTATTGAGATTGGTATTATCAATCTGAAAAAGGGCATAATCTTTGCTGTTAATCAACATCTTAATAGCTGTAGATTGACTAGGAGAGGCAGAAACAGTTATTACATCCTTCTGAGCGATCCTATCATAGAACTCAGTCTCGACAGGTTCTACGGTTATAGCTGAAACTACTTCGGCTTTTGCAATTTCTGGAGCCGATACGGACGGAGCAGGTTCTTTGTTCAAGGATATGATGATTAAAGTCATAAATACCGTGAATATCCCAAACAGCAATCCAATAGTAAGCAATGATACTCTTTCCCATGTTTTCATGATGAAATCTCCCTAGTTCATTATTGAATTAACTACATTGTAAATTCTTGAAGCAAGCTCAACGCCATAAGGTGTACTTTCTGGGTACTCTCTGTGCATAGAACTCTGGTCATTTTCATCACTCAGCTTCTCCGAAGGAATCGAAACAGTAGTCAGACTCTCCTTTTGAACAGAATCGTAACTATTGCAATTCATGTAAGTAAAATCATTGATTGGTTCAGACTGATTCACTCTTCTGGCATAATATTCGTTTCTCATTACTGCCAATTCTTTCGCTCTGTTCTTAAAAGACTCCTGAGAACTAGTCATTGTTGAGTAGTAACCAATCCCTGCAAAAAAAGAGAGAAATACTAGAATAAATATGATCAAGGAATAAAACACCTTCTTGATTGCCTGAGTATTTATTTTCATAATGCCTTATCTCCTATTATTTATATTCATCTATCTGAAGCTGAACAAAACTCGCAAAGTTCTTCAGGTCGTAATAGCCGTATGTAATCGGGCTTGGAGTACCTACATCAGGCGGAGTATTTGCTGGCGGCGGAACAACACAACCTGACATCAAAGCAATGAATCCGATAAGACCGACAACTATTGAAATCCTTTTTATGCTTATGCTTTTCATATAATCCTCCGCTTTATACAGAAAATGATATATCGGCTACAGGGACACAGAGTGTTCCTATAGATTTTCGGCAAAGGAAATCTATTAAATTTCAAGTGGAACATTCTTTGTCCTTGTGGAAACGCTAGACTTAGTATATAAACAAATAAAAAATCAATCTTACAAATAAGGAGTACTTATGGGACTGAATAAGAACAGGTTGTTAAGGCTGATTAAGCTTGTTGCCGAACTCAAAGAGAACCGTTATCCTAATAGTCAGTCTTTTGCTAAAAAACTCAGAGAGTCAGATCTTTTCGACGAGTCCAGTATCGAATGTTGCTATAAAACAATTCAAAGAGATATAAAAGCCTTGAAGGAAGAGTTTGGCGCTCCAATAGCCTATGACTATGAACGCAAAGGTTATTATCTTAAGCATCACGGATGGGACTTTAAATATCCTGTTCTTTCTGATGAAGAGCTTATGTCATCCATTTTCGGAGCCAAAATTGCTGAAGATACTTTCCCTGAACCTCTCAAGTCCGAAATAAGGAAGGCGGTTAATCTACAGCTTACTTCAAATAACCCTGACTTCCTTGATACAACCGCCTTAAATACATTCATTACCTGTTCCCAGACTAAGGTAAAAATCAATCCTGATGTCTTTAAAGCTATCTTCACCGCATGGCAGGAACATAGGACAGTTAAGATAACTTATCAACGGTATCACAACGGCGAAGAAACACAGAGGGAAATCGATCCATACATTATTAGTTTTTATCATGGTGCATGGTATGTGAAAGCCTTTTGCCATCTTCGTACTGAAGTCAGGAGTTTCGCTATTCATAGGATTAAACATGCTGAATTAACCGACGACACCTATGATATTCAAAAAGAGATTCTAAGGAACCCACAAGGAGTCCCATTCAACGATGAAGGAGTAAAAGACATTGAACTCTGGTGCGCCCCTGAGATTGCAGGCTACATAATGGAACGAAATATCTACGATCAGACCTATCAACTCAATCCAGACGGCTCTGTCAATCTCTATATCAAATCCTCTCCATGGTACACGATCACCCGCTGGATTCTGGCAGAAGCAGGAAAAATTAAGGTTATAAAGCCTGATTTTTTAAGAGAAGGCATCATCGAAATGGCTGAAAATTTGTTACAAATAAACAAATTTAATTAATGATAAGGCGAACAAGGAGATTTTTATAATGACTGAAACACAACCTATATATAAAGATTGTTTATTCCCTGGATACGCGAATATTTGCCACGATTTTAATATGCTTCTGCCTATCTTCAAGAGTCAAAAAGATGACTGGAAAGCTGCCCTGGAAAATATTAAAGGCGTTTATGTTGTTACGGATAAAAGTAATGGTAAAAAATATGTAGGTTCTGCCTATGGAGAAGCTGGGATTTGGGCAAGATGGAGTTGCTATATCGGGACGGGGCACGGATATAATAACGAGCTTACCAGAATAATCTCTCATGAAGGCATTGAATACGCCATGAATAACTTCAAGCTGGCGCTTCTTGAATATTGCTCTATGAAAACAGATGACAGAATAATAATTCAAAGAGAGAGCTACTGGAAGGATATTTTTCAGTCGAGAGGAAAGTTTGGATACAATAAAAATTAAATCACTAGTCCATGAATGGCCGAGAATATATTAAAAACAAACAAAACATAAATCTTAAATAAAATGAGGTTAAAATATGCTTAAAGATGATTTTAATAAACTTGTTAATCCTGGCGGGATAGTAAACTATCTGGAAGTTTACTTGTCGAACACAATTGACACAGAAAGTGACAGTTTTTCTGAAGAGAAATTCATAGAAAAGTGCATTTCCAGTAAAAAAGATAAAATAGATGAAGAGGATTGCATCAAAAACTTATTACGCTTGCTTAATGAAGCGCTAAGTACATTCTCAGTAATTGCTACTGGATGCAATAGGGACAATTCTGACTCATGCGAATCTACAATACAAAGAGCTCTCCATGAATATATGTTCAGAATGCTGTATTATCTGGAAGTATATGGTAAAAAACTTCTTGAGGCTAATATTGACCATAAGAAATTTAAGGACCTAGTAACCTACAAGAAATACCTAATCAAGAAGTACCCTGCATTTGATAAAGATTTTGACCTTTTTTCAAATAAACGGACAGATGACTATCTCGCGATTATAAATTCTATAGCAGGACGGTCAGCCAGACTCCAGATTTACAAGGATGATGACAAAGGAGTATGTTTTCAATTATTAGACAGCGAATTGAACAATATATTTCCTCAGCCGTCATATATGTGCATCGAAAATGGAATCATTATTTCAAAGTACTTCTTTTTCTTCCAGATTTTTACTTCATTAAAATATTTTGAACTCTTTACACGAATTATGCTTCTGGAGAAAAATAATGCACCGTTACCGAGTAAAATAAACACATATGGGATTCACGATGCTGTAATGGATAATTTCATTAATGTGGCTGAAGAATTTTTTGATTTGGATTACTCGATGTAACGAATTCTATATGGATTTTGGAAGCGGCAGGAAAAATCAGGGCTATCAAACCGGACTTCTTGAAAGAAGGCATCTTCGAAATGACCGAAGATATACTCAAAAAGAGATAAGCAATAAAAATAAGAGATATATGAAAAGAATGAAAAAGGCTGTAAATGATATTTGCAATATTTTTGTCGGACGTCATATTCATCCGATTGCATCAACAGTTGGTGGATTCACTCATTTACCGACAGCTGCTGAAATCAATTCAATGTTGAATCTGCTTGAAGCCTTGTTGCCCGATGCCGATCAGGAGCGTCTGGTTCGGGTCAGCGAGTGGTGTCAGGCCAAGGTATCGTT
>JBAXXY010000106.1:0-10054 GCA_037127655.1 Lentisphaerota bacterium | reverse complement strand
ATATTGCATCCCGTCATATATAGACCATTTTCGACATCACCTGACCACACCGCAAGAAGAGCTTTAGCTATACAGAAAGGCGCTTTATTCGGATTACAGGTTCTAAGGCACTGATAAGGACAGGAAAACTGCTCTCTGTTACCTTCGAGAATTCTTTTTACGAGGGGAGTTTTTAAAACTCTGACAGGAAGACCGACAGGACTTTTCATTACAATTACATCTTCTTTGCGCGCCTTTACAAAGACCTCTTTGCTTTTTATATCTATACCAGCTTCTTCTGTAGCTATAAAATATGTCCCTATCTGCACCCCATTATACCCAATTTTCAGAAGTCTTTCAATGTCTTCTCTTGAGGTAACTTCCTCTGCGGCAAGTACCGGAACATCGTAATCAAAAGACTTGAGAGAAGCCTTAATCTCTTTGAAAAGTATTTCTATTGAGCAAGTTTCAGGATGTTCAATTTGCTCTAGCGCAAATCCGAGATGACCACCGCATTTGGGTCCCTCGACTATAACTGCATCTGGAGCTCTATTATATTTTCTTTTCCATGCTGAAAGCACGATATTCAGAGCTCTTCCACTGGAAACAACAGGTATAAGAGCAATGTTTGCATCTCCCACATATTCAGGTAAAGATATAGGGAGTCCAGCGCCGGAAATAATAAAATCTATACCTTCAGCGACGGCAGTTTTATTGATTTCCGCATAATTGGACATTGCTACCATGGCATTTATTCCTAAAGGTCCGATTCCTTTAGTCAAACTTCTAGCAAGTCTTATTTCATCTATGAGGACTCTATTGGACTCAAAGGCAAAATCGGTCATTGATTTAGTGATATCGCCAAGACCTACGCTTGCTATCGTTCCGAAGCCTCCGAGGTTTATTGTCGCTGAAGCCAAAGTTGAATTACCCACTCTGACTCCCATGCCAGCCTGGATAACAGGGTATTTTGAGACGAGATGTCTTATTCTTAGCTCAGGTAACTTCATTAATTTACCGCCTATCCGACTTTCAAATTTAATGCCATATAAAACTGATTTTATTGAAAAATTAAAATGTAACTTGGCTACATTATAACCCAAAAAGTATTATCTCAAGAGATGTTTTTGAGTTAAAGTTATAATAATCGAGTAAGTCTTGTATAAGATTTCTTTTGGGATAAAATTGATAAAAAAATAGGAACTATATGCAATTTTCGAAAAAAGTATCTACATCAATATTCACAGTGATAGCTGTAATATTTTTTGTATTGATAATTCACTCGGCATTCAAAAGCGACACCATGATATATACGCCGTTAGCTAAGGCAGGCGGGATAAATATTGCCATCCCCTCCACCTCAGAAGGGACTATTGCCGAGATTTATATTCGCAGTTACCAAAAAGTTATTAAAGGGCAGTTGATGTTCAAAATTGATGCCAGAGGCGCCCTTATTGGCATAGAGGCCAGTCAATTAAAAATAGATTTGCTTAGAAAGAAACTTGAGTCAAAAAAACATGCTATTGAATATGATAATAAAAAATTTGAAACTGTCAATGATCGTATAGAATCGGAGAGACTTGAATTTGAAAATGTTAAAAAACAAGTAGAATTCTACGCCTCTGTTTCGAACAAGGATGAATTACAATATCTGGATCTACAAAATAAGGAGATTGTGACTTCACAGAAACTTTTACTCTCTAAATCGGAACTTATGGCATATAAGGCTTCTCAACTTCAAACTATGGAAGAGAAGGAAATAGCCGAGTTTGACCTTGAAATAGCCTTAAAAGAGTTAGAGTTTTCTAAAACGATGCTTGCTGAAACTGAGATCAGATCTCCCGCAGATGGCTATGCTGAAACAATAGATGTAAATAAAGGACAGTATGTTACTAATGGTTTTCTTATTACTAGGTTAGATGTAGTTATAGATGGGCATACCCCAGTGACAGCTTTGTTTACTGAAGATCAAGTCAAGACAGTTTCTCCTGATCATGAAGTATTTGTCAGATTTAATGCCGATCCCAAGAAAGTGTATCAGGGAAAAATAATTGATGTGGCAAAAACCACTCTTAATATAAATAATACGATTGTTCAAGAATGGGATGTTAGTTTATCTCAAATAAGGCAGGCAAAAAAATATATTGAAGTTTATATAGATATACCTCAGAATGTCTTCCTCAATGGCGCTCCTGTTGTGGAAGGAATGTCAGCTAGTGTAGCAATTAATGATAAATGAGATAGATAAGGATTTAACTAAATGGGTAATTTATTTCAGAATTTTGGTATGACATCTCCTGTCGAGGGTAGGGTTTTCATAACGAGCATAGTTCTTGCAACGCTGTATTCTTTCATATTCAGCTGTGTGAGAATTTATTTTATGAATGATAAAGAGATGAAGAGCAAAAAGAAAAGAGTTGAGTTTCTGACTACCATGCTCATTTTATCTCCAACTATATCTTTAATAATGACACTGATAGGGCAAGATATTGCAACTGCTTTTGCTCTGCTTGGTCTTATGTCTATTATTAAATTACAGAATCCTTCAACAGGGGTCGGTGATATAATATACTTTTTAGTAGCTATCACTATAGGGATGACATGTGGCGAACATTACTTTCTGATTGGCGGAGTATTTTCTATTTTTATTTCGGCTCTTCTTCTTCTTACGAGAGTTTATGGACATTTTTTTCTCACTATGAATGATAAAGAAGGATCAATAAATATACTGGACATCGAAGAAAAAGTAGAGAAAAAACCAAAAAATAAAGTTAAGAAAAATAAAGATAAAGAAAGAATACAGCAAGAATCAAATCTTACCGAAGAGAGCAAAATCGACAGTTAAGAATAATTTTAACTGTTTCTTTAATTCTTAGTTTTATAGTCTAGAAATTACTTGGCTGTGCAATAAGATTCAAAAATTCGTTTCTTGTAACGGCTGACTTTCTGAAAGAGCCAAGCATTGAAGATGTTACCATTTTGGAGTGCTGTTTTTCCACTCCTCTCATAGTCATGCACATATGCTGAGCCTCAATTACGATGCCAACGCCTCTGGCGCCTATTTTCTCGATAATGGTTTCTCCGATTTGTTTGGACAATCTTTCCTGAAGTTGCAGCCGTCTGGCAAAAACATCTACTATTCTTGCAAGTTTACTAACTCCGATGATTTTTTTATTCGGCAGGTATCCGATATGGCACTTGCCGTAGAAAGGCAGGAGATGGTGTTCGCAAAGACTATAGAATTCAATATCTCTAACTATGACCATGTCACAGCTTTCAGCATCAAAAACAGCACCTTTAATTATATCATCAACGCTTTCAGAATAACCTTTTGTCAAAAACTTCCAGCTTCTTGCGACTCTTTGAGGTGTATCAACAAGACCTTGACGGTTAGGGTCTTCCCCCATCTTGACAAGTAATTCCCTGACTAAACTTTCCATAAATAGCTCTTTATTTGTGGTTTGGATTATTCAAATTTAATTTTCTGGATCTGAGCTGACCGCATGCTGCATCTATTCCGGAACCTTTTTCATACCTGAAGGTTACAAGCGCTCCAGATTTCTGAAGCTGATTCGAGAATGCGATGCACTTTTCTCGTGATGGTCTCGAGAACTCGCTTCCTTCTACTTTATTGAAAGGTATAAGGTTTATTTTTGCTCTTAGTTTTTTTGAAATTGCTGCGAGTTCTTCTGAGTGATTTAGCGAATCATTAATATTTTCTATCAAGGTGTATTCGATAGTAAGCATTCGGCCTGTTTTTGCAAAGAAGCGTTCGCAGGATCTAACTATTTCGCTTACTGGGAAACGGGTTTTATCCGGTATGAGTTTAGCTCTGGTAATGTCGTCAGGAGCATGAAGTGAGACAGCTAGATTGTATTGTTTATCCAAGTCGGCAAGTCTGTCAATTTGTGTCGGCAGTCCGCTAGTTGATATGGTAATTCTGCGTTGAGAATAGCCGATGTATTTTTCCGAACAAATTATATCCAGACTTTTCATTAAATTTTCGAAATTCAGCAATCCTTCGCCAATGCCCATAAAAACCAGATTGTCGGGTAGCTTTTTTATATGATTAGAAAGATTGATAAACTGACCAAGTATTTCTGAAACAGAAAGATTTCTAACGAATTCCGGCATTCCGCTGGCGCAGAAACGGCATTTAATCGGACAGCCTACTTGAGAACTTAAGCAAAAAGTAACTCTATCAGGCGATTTAATGATTACGCTTTCTATGCAGTTGGAATCATCGAGTTCGAAAAGGAATTTCTCTGTGCTATCGGAAGTTATGGAGCTTTCAACTATTTTAGGGAACTCAAAAGTGGTTTTTTCTATTAGAGAATTCTTTATGTCGGATGGAATATTTGACATCTGATTTGGGTCTAAAATTAGTTTTTTATAAACCCAATATAAAATCTGGTCTATTCGGTATTTAGGTGCTTCTGGGAATAGAGAAAGAAGAGTTTGATAATTTATTCCTAATAGAGGAGTCTTTTTCTGCATTTTTAAAGCTCCAGCCCGGTTTTCTTTGGCGATTCGACGCCTTCCCAAACATATATATTTGTATCATTGTAAACAGGTGATGAAACCTTAGTCCATTGCCTTTCTGGGTAAATGGGAGGGTTGAGAGTTAGGACATACGCCGTTTTTATACTAGTTGGTATTTGATCATAAGAGTGAATTTTCTTAATATGGCATCCTATATAAGCTCCAAGGACATACATATCGGCTATTTCAGCGCCTTTATAAATGGTAAGATTTGGGCTGTAGTCATCACCGATATCATTTTTAATCTGAGAGGCGATAAGTTTAGCCTGATTGTCCTGACTTCTGTAAGGAATTGTTATAGCCCAAAAACATAGCATGAATATCAAGCCAGCGCAGAGAGAGTGAAGCCATACGCTGATCTTTTTTCTGAAAATTATAGTTGCCAAGCCTATTAGCAATGCCAGAAGGGTTTGAGCCATTCCCATAATAGAGTGAGAAGAGAAGAAGAAAGAGATTCCATTTTGAAATACTCCTGCCTGAAGAATTTTGAAAAAATCAGTTTTTGCCCAGATTGTCTGTGGCAGCATAAAGAGAAAAAATGAAACAGCGCTGTAGATAGTGAATAGGTAGATTACTATGGATATTAGAAGATGGATTGTATAACCGTTCCTACGGACAGCAAGCCAGTAGTGCATTCCTGCCATTATGGCAAGTGGAGCAACAAGCAGCAGACTCAACTTGGCATCTTTATCAGGTGAAAACCATAGAACAAAGAAAACAGATAGAAAAAGAGTTCGAAGGAATCTGCTGAAAATGGGATTTTTATCCAAAGGATGGTACGCCACGCAGAACGCAGGCCAGGCTATAAATGTCCATGGCAGCAACCTGAAAGCTAACTGAAAAGGATAAATAATAAAATCCTTTAAATAGTTTGATGTAAAAAATGCTGAAAAATCATCCGTCGTTATAGACATTGGATTTACAGAATCAAATCTATGGATCATCCATAGACCGACGAAAGCTGCAATTATAACCATGCCTATCTTAAAGCCGGCAGTATTTAACCTTTTCCATATTGTCAGAGGGCGCCTTGAAAATATAAGAGGTAGAAAGAAGTAAAAAAGAGCAGCCCACCCAATAGTGTAGAACGCTAAACCGCAGAATATTGAACCGTATATCCATGCTTTGTTCCATGAACCTTTTATAGCTGCACAATAATACCATAAGAGCCATCCTAAGAGGATAAGAGTTATGCCTAATGTGAATGGGTTTCCGTCTATAGCTTTCCCTAGCATTAGCATAGTTGACATCATAAAAGCCGAGCCAACTACGGCCGATTGTATCCCGGCTATTCTGAAGCAGGTTACAAAAATAGTAATGACCATTCCTGCAAGAGCCAGCACAGAAGTAAGTCGTACTCCGGTTTCCAACGGCAGCCCCATTTTATAAAAAATTGCCGCAATATATGGAAAAAGCGGGTATGTATTTGCTAGAGTTTCACCGTGCGCAACGGTGGATGGATTGAGAAAGTTCATCTCGAGGGCTATAGCGGCGAATTTCCCTTCTTCGCTGAGCAGTTCTCTTATGGATAGATTCCAAGGTGAATAGAGAATAACAAAGACTGCTATCAGAATCAGGACGGCTAGAATTTTATTTGGGCTTTTTTCTTCGTATATCACAGATAAACCTAGAAGAAGGTTTGTTCATTGTTATTAGCTATCATTCCTATATTCATTAAGCCATGCGAAGCAAGGTGCTGCATCGCGACCCACCTGTCAACTGTAGGCTTAAGAAGATAGTCTTCAATTTCTATGTCCAAATCTAACTTGTGGTCGCAATAAGGACAATGCTTAAAGTGTTCAATATCTGTTCTATAAAGCATTTCAAGGCATTTCGGACAGACTAAGATTTTATCAAATTTCCAGTCAACTCTCTTGAAGTCGTATTTATTCATCTAATTGGTTCTCCAGAACGAATCAAATTTCTTCTGCAAAGTGCGACGGACCAGGCTTTCTTCCTATTGCAACTTTGCCTGTTCGGGCAAGCGCTATGATTCCAAAACTATTCATAAGCTTTACAAAGGCGTCAATCTTTTCGCCGCGACCGGAAAGTTCGACTGTAAGTTCATTTTCATGGACATTCACTATCTTGCCTTTGAAAATTTCGGTAATCTGCATGATTTCAGAACGATTTGATGCATCTGTTTTTACTTTCAAAAGAAGTAACTCTCTTTCGATAAAATGCTTTCCTGTGAGATCCGAAACGGTTATTACTTCGATTAGTTTTGTCAGCTGTTTTTCAATCTGTTCAATGACTTCGTCGTCTCCTGTAGTGGAGATGGTCATTTGGGAAATACCTACTTCATTTGTAGGGCTGACAGTAAGAGAATCTATATTGTATCCTCGACCGCAGAAAAGACCGGCTATTCTTGCAAGAACCCCAAATTTATTTTCAACTAAAACTGAAATGACATGCTGCATCGTAAAACCTCTAAAAATGTTGTTAGAATGTATAGTTTGACTTATATATAACGACTTTGTTTAATTTTAGCAAGTTCTAAACTGTTTCTATGATGAGTTTGGGGCTCATTTCAGCATTTGCTTTGTCAAGTTGTTTCTTCCCTGAAATTGTGCAGCTGAAGAGATTATTATCAATATTTTTCAGTACTGAATTTGCCGCTGCCTTAACTTTGTCGGGAGTAAGACTTAGAAGCGAGGTTCTGAAATTATCCCGGAATTCGTTTGTGATATTTCGAATATTACGGTTTAGAGAAACTCCCACAGCATCTTCAGGTCGTATTGGTCTATCAAGTTTTTTCAGACTGCCGATAATAGCAAGCTCCAGTTGTTCACGCCCAATTTTTTCCGAACATACTAATTCCAAGGCTTTTTTAAAAGTATCGTAACTTTCCTTGATACATGGATCTCTATAAGTGCTGAATGCAAATGTACCATTTAGCATCGAATAAGAAGAATTAGCCCCGTAAGAACCTCGTTTAACACGGATTTCGTCCCAAAGATAATTATAAGTAAGATAATGAGCAATCAGGAAAATGGCAGGGGCATAAATATTGGATGCTTCTATGGTTTTAAATATAGTAGAGTTGTATGAAACACTGCTGGACATGGCTATTCCATGAGATGAATTTGATTTAGAAGGATTGATAGATGAACTGAATGATTTGGATGACTGGGCATCGGCTGAAATCAGAGTTTCTATCCATCCTTGTAGCTTCTTCTCAAATGAATTATCTCCTACGAAACTAGCCCAGGAATGTTTTGACTTGAGAAGTAATCCCTTGATTCTATACAAATCATCAATAAGTGATGACTTCTCTGCTTCAAAATTGTCTGCAATTTTATTAAGGTAACGCAAATGAGTGATACCGTTAGTTGCTTCCGAAAGATACATATTTTGATTTAAGCACTTTGAAGCGTACATAACCGCATAGCTGGAACCTGAAGAAAGGATCCCTGATTTCAAATTAGTTCTTTTTTGCAGAATGAGTTCTTTTAAACGCTTTTGGTTTGAGAATTCGCACTCAGTTATGCTTTCATTTAAGATTGAAAGCATCCTATCGAAATTCTCATCGAGGCATTTTGAATAGACTGTTACGCAGGGTTTATAAGATTCCATATTATTGAAATTCCCATCCGAAATCAATCCTGATGCTATTCCGCCAGTGTATGATGCTTCGAGTTCAGCCATTTGAGTATATGAATGTTTCTTGGTTCCCATTTTGAGAAAAATACTTTTGAAGAGAGCCATAGAGTTAAATAACTCTTCAGGAAGAGCAGAAACATCGAAAGCCAAATTAACATAACTTATTGAGTTGGAGAAAACATCACTTGTCAGGATGGTCGAATTAGGAAGATTTTTAATTGCTACGACGCAGCTTATACCTTTTTTATCAATTTTAGAAAGAGAGAGTCTGGGTAGAGTTTTAAGTGCTTCAGGTGAGTTTGGTTTTGATTGAAGTTCCTCAAGGTCTTTTGCTTCGGTTTTTATTTTAAGCAAGGTTTCTTTTGACATTTTGGACTTTAGCTCTTTCATTTCATCTTCAAATTTCTTATCAAGTTTTACCTGATATTTATTGTCAGGAACATAAGTCATAACACTGTAATGGTTATTGTTAACTATCTGGTCATTAAGGATGTTTTCCAGATAGTTCTTCTGTGTTTCAACCAGTTCTTTGAGTCTGTAGAGATGATCGTTTATCTTTAACATGGCAAGAGGATCGGCATCATACAGCCAATAGTCATAAACTCTATCCATTATCGTCAACGGATAAGCTGACTGAATTTCTTTTGAGTCTAAAAAGAGTTTATGAAACGCCGCGTCAACTTTAACTTTGTGAAATCCTCTTTGAGCTTCTTCCTTACATGTCGAGATGATTAGTTTCTCAATTTCCGATGAGCTCTTTGGATTTATACCTTTTAGTCCGACCGTGAAAAATGTATCGTGTTGGAAATCCCCATAACCGGAGGAAGTTAGAGCTTCGCCAAGTTTGGAGTCAATCAATGCTTTGCGCAATGGAGATGAGGCATTGTCAAGGAGGTACATTTCTATAACTGACATCGCCAATGATGTAAGCGTATCGGTAAGTGGATTAGTAAGAAAGTTTAGCACTGCTGCTGACTTCAAATCGCTTTTTTCGTCATGAGAAATAGGGTAGGGTACAGTTTTCCTTACTGGTTTACTCCACCTTGGTTGTGGAGGCATAGTCAGATTAAGGTTTATAGTCTCGAATCTATCAAGAAACTCTTCATTTATAATCTTGAGAGTTTTTTTAATATCAAAAGATCCGTAAACAATCATATAGCTGTTAGCCGGGTGATAATATTTCGAATGGAACGACTTAAAACTTCTATATGTGAGGCTTGGAATCTCAGGCGGGTTTCCTCCAGAATCTTTTCCGTAGATGGTTTTTGGCATAATGCTTTTTGATTCTTCTCTGCTGATTATGCCGTCGAGGTCTGAATAAACACCTTTCATCTCATTGTAAACAACACCTTCTACTGTGAGTTTAGTCTTGCCTTTTCCATCTTGCACTAAATTAAAATGGTGTCCTTCCTGTTTGAAGTGTTCTTTAGTTATCAGAGGATTGAAAACAGCATCGCAGTAAACTCTCAGAATATTGTGAAAATCCTCTTCGTTTGTGCTGGCACATGGATAGACAGTTTTATCAGGGTAGGTCATTGCATTGAGAAATGTGGCAAGACTTGTCTTGAGCAACTCAACAAACGGGTCTTTTACCGGGTATCTTTTTGAGCCGCATAGCACAGTATGCTCCAGAATATGAGGAAGACCTGTATTGTCTTTAGGAAATGTTCTGAATGCCACGGAGAAGAGGTTTTCTGTATCATCTGTTTGAAGATAAATAAGCCTGGCCGAACTTTTTGTGTGGATCATCTCAT
Source organism: Lentisphaerota bacterium (assembly GCA_037127655.1). GTDB lineage: Bacteria > Verrucomicrobiota > Lentisphaeria > Victivallales > GWF2-38-69 > GWF2-38-69. The sequence goes on along the minus strand of JBAXXY010000106.1, from coordinate 176 downwards.
AGGCTATGCATCTTGTGTCACTTAGTTTTGTTATATTTTTAATCTCAAAACCATGAATTTTTTGTCCTTCATTGAAGATAATTTCTGGCAACTCTTTCTGAACCATATTTACACCTGTTGACTATTCTATTATGATTAATGAAAATGATTAATACTTCACGAATATACCCTATGAA
>JBAXXY010000105.1:0-10129 GCA_037127655.1 Lentisphaerota bacterium | reverse complement strand
ATAAATGAAATTTGCACCTAAATTATCAGCTCTCCTTATAAGCTTAAGCACAATTATTGTCGCCGTCATACTTACTATTGTCTATCTTCAAAGTGAAAGGATACTGCAGCGAGAGATTAGTAAAAACCTGGAGAGCCAGGCTATTATTTGCATGAGCGCGCTGGATCGTTTTTTATACAAAAGCTTTAACGATATACAGATAATTGCCGGAGGTCATGTGCTCACTTCCGGAAAATCCAGCGCCGAAGAAATTACTGAAAGACTCATATTCTACAGAAATACATATAAATGGTATGCTTCCATTTCATTCTTCGACATGAACCGCATCCGCATTGCCGATACTTCAGGATTGGATATTGGAAAACAACATCAAATCACACGCTACTGGGAAGATGTTTATGCCGGACATGTAAGCGCCGCGAGCGATGTGCGCATCTCAGAGGATTTTAAAGTACCGATAGTCTATTTTGCTTCTCAGGTAAAGAATACAGAAGGCAAGGCAATAGGTGTGGTAGTGGCCAGGATGCTAAAAAGCCGTTTATTTGAGATTTTAAAACTAAGCGATGCAGACCAGGGAAAAAGTATATACATAATAAATAAAGACGGCCTGCTAATCTACTCTAATCATATTAACACAGGTGCTCAAATAGCAACTCTTTCTGAGTGGGAGTTAATAAAGGCTCATATAAAAGACAAGATTTCCGGATCATTAATCCTTAAGTCTCCGACTAAAGAAGATGGGCTTTATGCCTATTGCAAGGAGTCTGGGTATTTGGATTTTAAAGGTAACGGCTGGACAATTATTCTTCTCGAAAATTCAAAAACAGCATTTGCTTCGATCTATAACCTTTTGAATATAACTATAGCGATATTTCTGCTTCTCCTGCCTGCCATAGTAATAATTGCCTACCTCTTTAGTAAATCTACTACCAGGTCATTGACCAAGCTAGGCCTTGCCGCCGATAAGATAGGCAAAGGTAAATTAGACGCGGCGATAGATTTAAAATCAAATGATGAATTTGGTGTGTTAGCCTATGCTATGAATAAAATGGCGTCTGATTTAAATACATCAAAGGCTGAGCTCAAAGAATACAGCAGCAGTCTTGAAGAAAAGATAAAAGAAAGAACAAAAGAGCTGGCATATGCAAAGGCCGGACTGGAAATACAAGTAGGAGAAAGGACTAAATCGTTAAAGGAGAAATACGAAGAATTAAACCTGGCTCAGGATGCGATGTTATTTATGATTGAGGATTTAAATAGTCAGGCGGAGAAATTAAAGGATGCGCAGGAAAAAATTATCCGCTCAGAGAAACTTGCGACAGTCGGACAACTTGCCTCAAGCGTGGCTCATGAACTCAGAAATCCATTAAGCGTAATCAAGAATGCCATTTACTACCTTAATATGCTTAAAATCGGAGATGATAACTCTGATATCAAAGAAAATATGGACATCATCTCTTCCGAGATAGAGAGTTCTGATAAAATAATCAGCGACCTTCTGGAGTTCAGCCGTATTAAGAAAACAATTATAGAAAGCGCGGACATAAATTCAATAATCAAAGAAACAATTGACAGGCTGACTGTGCCAAAAAATATAGGGCTAATTGCTCAATTAGGCGAAAATCTGCCGCTCGTTGATGTGGACAGTCAGCAGATGCAGCAGGTCTTTTATAACCTGGCAACAAATGCAATGCAGGCAATGGAAAAAGGCGGGACTCTTACTATTGCATCTTCCTCCTCCAATGAATACATAACAGTCTCTTTTAAAGACACCGGATGCGGTATTCCTGAAAAGAACTTAAAGAAGATTTTCGAACCGCTTTTTTCTACTAAAATAAAAGGCACAGGTCTTGGGCTTAGCGTGGTAGCATCAATTGTGGAAGGACACAAAGGAACGATAAAAGTTGAAAGTCAGCTGGACAAAGGAACGACTTTCATGATAGAATTGCCGATAAAGGAATGTAATGAATAAGGATATGACAAACAAAGCTAAAGTTCTAATTGTGGACGATGAGGTCAATATTCGTTTGACCTTGTCCAAGATTCTGGCATTAAAGGGATATATTGTCAGCACCGCTGAAAATGGCTTAAGCGCCTTTGAATCAGTCAAAAAAGAAGATTTTGATGTAATCCTTATGGATGTCAAGATGCCAATAATGAACGGACTGGAAGCGCTTATACATATCAGGCAAATACGGCCGGCTGCGAATATAATTTTCATGAGCGCTTTTTCTATTGAGGATATAATTAAAGATATACTCAAAGGACACTCTTATACTATGATTAAAAAACCGCTCAATGTGGATGAAGTCATAAATGTAATTGAAGCAATAAAAAAAGAGAAGCAATTATGAATGTACTCATAATAGATGATGATCCTAATGCTACAAAAATCTTGGGAAAAATCCTGAAAGCTAAGGGATTCGAGACTGAAGAGGCAAGCACTGGATCTGAAGCGATGGCTTCAATCAAAGCAAAATTCTTCAATGTTGTCCTGATTGACATTAAACTTCCTGATATGAGCGGACTGGACTTCCTTAAAGCTCTGCGAACGATTAACGAAGAAACTATCGCCATAATGATAACAGGTTTTGCTTCCCTGGATTCTTCAATCGAAGCGATGAATAATGGCGCTTACGCCTATATTACCAAGCCTGTTAATATGGATCATACTCTGATTATTATAGATAAAGCGATTGAAAAACAGCGGATGGACAAAGCTCTGAGAGACAGAGAAGAATTGCTCAATAAAATGGGCAGAGTAGCAATGATCGGCGGATGGAGTTTTAATATAAAAACGCTGTCTCTGACATGGACTGATGAGGTATATCGCATCCACGAACTTGATTGTTCTCTTAAACCGACCATAGAGATGGGAATTAATTTCTACGCTCCATCCTCCAGACCAATAATCGAAAAAGCTGTTAACAGAGCTATTAAGAACGATGAAGGTTTTGATTTAGAACTGGAACTTGTTACTGCAAAAGGAAAACATCGCTTCGTAAGAGTTATTGGAAACAAGGCTCGCGAAACCAACGGAAGCGGAAAAGAAGTGTACGGGATTATTCAAGATATTACAGAGCTTAAGAAAGCTCAAGAAATACAGTGCTCTTTAAAGGCAAGGTCTGATTTTATTTCAATGGTAACCCATGAGCTGAGGTCTCCGCTTGGCGCCATACAGATGGGGCTGGATTATATTTTTGATGAACCTACAGACAATCTTAATGCGAAGCAGTTGGAGATTTTAGCTTTATCAAGAAACAGTATAACTCGACTGACAAGACTTATTAATAATACTTTGGATTTACAAAAGCTTAACAGCGGCACTGTTTCTCTTGATATTCACTCTTACAATATAAATAATCTCGTGCAGGAAATAAAATCCTCAATGATTAGATGGACTAATGAGAAAAATATATATTTTAATTTACACCTGGACGAGCCTATGCCTTTAATACCTTTCGACAGGGATAAGATTATCCAGGTATTAGTCAATTTAGTAAGCAATGCGGTCAAGTTCACGGACAAAGGAGGCATAACAATCTCTACAGCATCACTTAAAAATGAAGTTGTAGTCTCAGTTAAAGATAAAGGCATAGGAATAGAAGAAAAAGACATTTCTACGCTTTTTGTGCCTTTTCATCAGCTTGGCAACGCTAAAAACCGTAAAGAAAGGTCTTCAGGCTTGGGATTATCTATTTCAAAAACTATCGTTGAAGCGCACGGCGGAAAAATCTGGGCAGAATCTAAAGAGAACGAAGGCTCGGTATTTTCTTTTGCTCTGCCATTAAAGCCGGGCAAAATATAAACTGCAAATAACAATAAAGGTATATATGGCAAGGATTTTATTGATTGACGATGATAATGACTACAGGAATATGGTCAAAATGTGGCTTGAAAAGGAAGGCCATGAAGTAGCCGAAGCCAAGGATACCGAATCCTGGGTAACACTGTACACCCAGAATCATTATGACTTGGTTATTACTGACCTTTTTATGCCTCAGATAGATGGAGTCCAAGCTATTCGAATGATTAAAAAAGAGTTCAATTCTCCTAAAATAATAGCTATGACAGGCGGCTCTTCAGACGGCACTTTGGAGTATCTTCTGAATCTTGCAAAAGAGTGCGGAGCAAATGATATATATAAGAAGACCAGCCCTATTGATGAACTTTTGACCAAGGTCAGGAATTTGCTGTGAAAAACTCGAGACTCCTTGCTTTTATCCTCCTCCTGCACGACTATTAAGGCCGCATCAAGGTGGACATAATAGGGAAAGCAAAAATGAATGCAAGTTCTGATAAATATAGAAAACTCCGCGAGAAAGCTGAAAATATATATCAAGAAAAATATTGCCAGAAGCCTAAAAGCAATGAGACTCATTCTATTGCTGAAGCAGACCGCTTATTCTATGAGCTCGATGTGCATCAGATTGAACTGGAAATGCAAAATGCGCAGTTGCAGCGGACTAAGCTGGAACTCGAAGTCTCACAATCGAAATATTTCGACCTCTACGATCTGGCTCCTGTAGGATATTTCACGCTCAATAGAGAAGGAATTATTCTGGAAGCTAACCTTATAGCATCTTCCATGCTGTCAGTCACAAGAGATTCATTAATCAGACACCCCCTTTCCTCATTTATCCTTCCAGAAGACAAAGACATATATTTCCTTCGCTCTAAAGAGCTTATTTCAAGTAAAGTTCTTCAGGCATTTGAGATCAGATTTCTTAGAAAAGACGGAGCTGTATTATATGCCGGGATGACATTAACCTCTATTCTCGACACAAGAGGCAAAAAGTTAAGCCTGGTAACACTAAGCGATATAACTGAACTTAAGAATCTGGAAAAAGAATTGCTGGAGTCAAAAGAAGAGGAATTCAGGGTTATTTTCGACAATGTGTCTGATGGAATTTTGCTTACTGGTACAGCTAGTAGAAAATTCAGTCGCGCCAATAAAGCAATGTGCCGGATGCTTGGTTACACTGGAAAGGAAATTAAAAGCCTCAGTATATTTGACATCCATCCTGAAAAGGATCTGCCTTTCGTGCTTGACCAGTTTGATAAGCAAGAAAGAAAAGAAATAAACTTTTCTGCAGATGTTCCTCTCAAGAGAAAGGATGGCTCAGTATTTTTCGCAGATGTTACTGCCACACACATAAAGGTTGACTCAAAGCCATATTTGATGGGGCTTTTCCATGACACTACCAAACGCAAGGAAGCAGCTGATGCCCTGCACGAGAGCGAGAAGCGCTTTATGGATATTCTGCACGCTTCTAATGATGCTATTTTGCTGATTGACCGCGAAAGCTTTGTGGAATGCAATGAAGCTACGACACGCATGCTCGGATATGCTACGAGAGATGAATTCTTAATGAGCCACCCTTCCAAATTATCGCCTCTGATACAGCCGGACGGAAGAAATTCCTACGAGAAGGCAAACGAAATGATGGATATAGCTTTCAATAAAGGCTTTCACAGATTTATATGGATGCACACCAAAGCCAATGGAGATGATTTACCTGTCGAAGTATCCCTGACGCCTATAGTTATGCACGGAAAGAATATTCTGCATTGCCTATGGCGCGATATTTCTGAAATTCAGAGAATCCAGGAAGAGAAGGAGAGAAATGCAGCTGAAGTCAGCGACCTGTACGATAATGCGCCATGCGGATACCACTCGCTTGACAAGGACGGCATTTTTATCAGAGTAAATAATACTGAACTTTCATGGCTCGGATACACTCGCGAAGAACTTATCGGCAAGAAGAAGTTCACAGATATGTGCTCTCCGGAAAGCCAGGAACTTTTCAAAAGGGAATTCCCTGGATTCAAGGAAAGAGGATTTGTGCAAAACCTTGAGTTCGAGATAATCCGCAAGGACGGCTCGAAAATGATACTCATGGTCAATGCGTCTGCCATTGTGGACGCCCGGGGTAATTTCATAATGAGCCGATCCACTTTAATTGATATTACCGAATATAAAAAATACCAAAAAGACCGGATGCTTCTGGAGAGACAGCTTTATCATTCTCAAAGAATAGATGCCATCGGTTCTCTGGCCACTGAAATAACCCATGACTTCAATAATATTCTTGCTACCATACTTGGTTTATCAAACCTTTTCCTCGCCGACTACAGCCAAAAAGACAAGAAGAGAGAATACATAGAAAATATAAATTCTTTAGGTCATAGAGGCTTAAATGTAGTAAAACAAATTATGACATTTGCCAAGCCCAGGGAAAAAGCATTTGAAGCTCTTGATATAGTGCCCATTATCAATGACACGCTGTCAATACTTAATTCTTCTTTGAACCGCATTGCCACAGTCTCGGTAAATGTGGTTCCAAAACAAGTTGCATTGATTATGGGCGATGCCGTTCAGATTGAGCAAATGCTGCTTAACTTGCTTTTCAATGCCATGGACGCGATGGAAGGGAAGTTTGGATTGCTTGAAATTAGTATTGATATAATATCTATAGATCAGCTTGATGTCTTTAAATTTAAAGTTCCTTCAGGCTCGTATGTGAAATTAACTGTAAAGGATACAGGACAGGGAATGAGCCCGGAAGTAAAACAAAAATTATTTGACCCGTTCTTCTCTACAAAAAGCGAAAAAGGCACCGGTCTGGGAATGCCCATAGTCAAAAGGATAATCAATAATCACAATGGAGCAATCCAGGTAGAAAGCGAATTAGGCGTCGGGACAACCATAAGCCTCTTCTTCCCGGCCATCGTCAAAGCATCCAAATAACAAAGCTTAAGTCCTTAAGCTTATTAAAAAAGTGATATGAATAGTTTATGAATGTCAAAGAAATGAACGATGAATTAAATATTCTGAAATTCAAAGTTATACGCAAAACTACCGGAGCGAATGTTCACAAGGCAGAAAACCTTCTTGGAAGTGTCCGTACAATTATAACTGAATACGGCAGGACAAAAGACAAAGCCTGGTTAGAACTTTATACTAAAGCAAAAAAAGAAATAATTAAGTTTATAAGCTCGTGACTTTGTCGCAAGAATCCTTTAAGTCTGTATAATCTGCAATTGTGTATTTTTATAACTCAAATAATAAACTAACGGAGTTTTTGTGCAATTTAAAAAAAACGCTTTTTCACTTATCATAGCAATAGGAATAATGGCGCTTTTTTCGAGCGTGGCAAGCGCTGATACCAATAATGCTAATGATGTTATCGCATATGGTCTTCGTCAGGTGCAGCAATATAATTTTTCTATCGGTATTCTTGCGATGCTGCTGGTCGGCTTTGGCTTTCTTATGGTTTTTGTTAAGAACTACGGATATAGCGCGGCAACCGGTACATATATGGTTGTTTCCTCCGTAATACCACTTTATCTACTCTTAAGGTCCACAGGGATAATATCTGCTTCAGCTATTTCAGTAAATCCATACGGTTTAGGCGGATTACCTGTAGCAATCAGCATAGAATCTTTTTTATTAGCTGAATTTGCCGCCGCCGCCGCTCTTATTGCTATGGGAGCTGTGCTGGGAAGGCTGAAAGTATTTCAATATGCATTGCTTGGTATCCTCATCGTTCCGGCTTATATGCTTAATGAATGGCTTGTTTTAGATGGCGGCTTAGGCATTACAAAGGGCTTTGTGGATACTGCAGGCTCAATAGTCATTCACGCCTTCGGAGCTTATTTCGGATTAGGCCTGGTCTTTATTCTTACACATGCCAAGCATAGAGATATTGTAATTCAAAGTGATGCGACTTCAGATAGATTCTGTATGCTGGGTTCTATGGTTTTATGGATTTTCTGGCCAAGCTTCTGCAGCGCTATTGCCCCTGCAGCCCAGTTCCAGCAAACAGTAATAAATACCGTTTTAGCTCTTTGCGGAGCAACGCTTGCCACATTTGTGGCAAGTTCACTATTCCGTAAAAAACACTCGATTGCCGATATTGCTAATGCGTCGCTTGCAGGCGGAGTCGCAATCGGAGCGACTTGTAACCTTGTAACTCCCTTTGGAGCATTTGGCATAGGCGCGCTTGCAGGGATATTATGCGTTTCAGGGTATGTCTTTATAGGCCCAAGACTGCAGGCAAAATTTAAGATTGTCGATACCTGCGGTGTTCATAACCTTCATGGCATGCCTGGACTTTTAGGGGGATTGCTTGCTATCCTTGTTGTTCCCGGTATTGCAGCAGCGCAGATAGCTGGCATTGTGTTCACTGTAGTTTTGGCGCTTTCCTCAGGTGTAATAGCAGGATTTATCATTCGGTTTACCGGTATCAAGGAATCAGCTTATGAAGATAAGTTTCTGGAGTCAGAAGCTCATACCAATTTAAAGTGTGACCATTAGCCCTGCAATAATTATGTATCGTCTATCGGATAAAATATAAATGACGGACTCAATATCAGAAGCAACCAAACGCGAACACGCATCGAATACGGCTGACTTTAAATCAGTCGTTCGCGCCATGGGACTTGTCTTTGGTGACATAGGCACAAGTCCTATCTATACAATGACCGTGGTATTTCTGATGCTTCCTTCTACTCTGGATAACATTCTTGGTGTAGTATCGTTAATCATCTGGACACTCGTGCTGATTGTATTCGGGCAGTACATTTTTCTTGCAATGAGGGTGGACCATTTTGGTGAAGGCGGTGTGCTTATACTGCGCCATTTCGTCATGAAATATATTAAAAACAAAGGCAAAAGCGTAATATGTTTTTCCGTGCTGGGTTATATCGGAGCCGCCTTACTCCTGGGTGACGGTGTAATCACGCCTGCAATAAGTATTCTCTCTGCGGTGGAAGGTCTTAAACTAGTCTCATTCTTTTCAGAAATATCCACAACCACCATCGTGACTATATCGGTAGTTATAGCTTTTATACTTTTTTTCTTCCAGTCGCAGGGCAGCGACCGTATAGCCTTGGCATTCGGTCCTATAATGGTTCTATGGTTTGTCGCGCTTGGTGTAACAGGACTTCTGGCTATTGTTGAAACGCCTCTTATTTTACAGGCAATCAATCCTCTCTATGCTATCCGATTCTGTGTTTCACACGGGTTCACAACATTTCTGATTCTTGCGCAAATTATACTGTGCGCCACCGGCGCCGAAGCGCTCTATGCAGACATAGGGCACATTGGCAAAAAGCCGATCGCAAGAGCCTGGATTTTCGTATTTATTGCTTTAGTTCTTTCATATCTCGGACAGGGGGCATTCCTTCTGCAAAAACCTGAAGCTACAGTGCTACTCTTCGGAATGGTTCACCACCAAAGTATATGGGGTTATATTCCTTTCCTCATTTTATCTATTTTTGCCACAGTTATAGCTTCGCAGTCGCTGATCAGCGGGACATTTTCCATCATATATCAGGCTATTATGATGCGTAAACTGCCTCAAATGAAGATTTCTTTCACTTCGACAAAAATGAAGTCCCAAATATATATCGGCACAGTCAATTGGTCCTTGATGCTAGCTGTTGTATTTATGATGCTGCATTTTCAGAAATCAGAAAATCTTGCTTCTGCGTATGGGCTTGCTGTTACTGGCACAATGACCATAAGCGCATTTTTACTGGTCATAATATTCTATTACAAGCGCTCTCTATGGTATTGCGCCGCCTGCATTCCTCTATTTTTTATCGATCTTTGCTTCTTTGTTTCATGTTTGACTAAATTGCCCTCAGGCGGGTATTGGTCACTTATAATTGCCGCCATTCCGCTTTTGCTTATAGTCATATGGACAAAAGGCGAAGCAAAAATGAAGCGTGTCAAGAAAACTCTTCCAATAGATTCATTTCTGCAACAATACAAGGAAGCCTATCATACAAAACCGCTTATACCTGGCACAGCATTGTATTCAATTTCAGACTATCACAACCTCTCACCCTATGTAGTGAATAATATGCTTAGCCAAGGTATTATTTATGAAACAAATGTTTTATTATCAATATTTATTATTAGTGAACCATACGGATATAAAAGCTCAGATATTCTTCATCTTGCAGAGGGGTTGTTTCAGTACGAAATATATCTTGGATATATGGATTTACAGTGCGATTTGCATGCGCATATAGAAGAGAAAGGGTTTAGCCCACGCGTGCTTTTTTACCCCGTTGACCGTATAAGGACCTCTTATTTCCATTGGGTGCCATATACGAT
>JBAXXY010000104.1:0-10158 GCA_037127655.1 Lentisphaerota bacterium | reverse complement strand
TGGAGAGACCGGTTTTTTTAGATTACCGCCCCAGAGAATATGATAGCCTGAAGCATCTTCATTAAATTTTATAATACAGCAGGTTTTCTCGACATTTTTAAGTTCTCTAAACTTCTCTCCGGTTCCAGTTATGAAGAAAACCATATTTGAGGTTTCTTTTGGAAAACCATTTACAGCATTGAACTTACATACACTTGTATCTTTTGTTGCAACAGAAACTATGTCAGTAATATTCAAAGATATATTTCCGCCGTTCCGTTCTGCCCATCCTTTCTGCCAAAGATATTCTGATATCTCTATAACTTTTTTGATTTCCTGTTTTACCGCTTTCCCAAAATCCATACCTTTAATTGACATAATTAAAACTCCAATGATGTTTAAGACTAAAGCATATTTTATAGTTTGACCGATGGAAATTGCTTTATATTTAAATTTAAAATTGCCTTTTTGCAGCAATAAATTATTTAAACTCAACTTCATCATGATAGAATTGAAATTCATATGATCTCTATAAATTTAAGCTAAAAAAGTTACAAGATGTTCACATGTTTTCTAATATTTGTGGCAGGCGGGATTGGATCGCTCTGCAGATATTTCGTAGCATTTTTTGTGGGAAGTTTTGCTAATAGATCATTTCCGCTCGGAACTCTGAGCGTCAATCTGATCGGTTCTTTCATCATGGGCATGTCATTTTCATTCTTTGAACATTTTGTGATGTCTCCTGAATTCAAAATCACTCTGACAGTAGGGTTTCTTGGAGGTTTCACAACCTTCTCGACTTATGCGCTGGAAACAACTAACTTGCTAAGAGACAAAGAATACAGGCTTTTTGCCTACAATATTCTTGTGAGCAATATATTCGGTCTTTTCTGCGTAATACTTGGAATGTGGCTTATTAAAATAATCTTATAATAAAGAAGAGGTACAAAAATGAATTTACCTGAACAGGCAAAATTACTTAGGATTCATCTTCTGGAAACTTCCAGACACAAGGGAAAACCACTTTACGAACTAATAGTCTTCAAGGCAAAAGAATTGAACCTGGCTGGGGCAACAGTACTAAGAGGAATAATGAGTTTTGATGCGGGAAGCAAAATTCATAGTTCGAAAATGCTTGAACTTTCACAGGATTTGCCGCTCGTCATCGAAATAGCAGAAACTCAGGAGAATATTGATAAACTTATGCCTTTCCTTGACGAATTATTCGAAGGAACTGCCCATCCCGGTCTAGTAACTATTGAAGACATACGAGTTATAAAGTACAAGCCTACTAAAAGTTAAGGATAATAAACTGAGATAAATTATGCTGAAGTATCTTTGCATATTTCTAGGAGGCGGAGCAGGTTCGGTTTGCCGCTATCTTGTTTCAGCCCTAATGGGTCATATTTCCCATACATCGTTTCCTCCAGGAACTCTGACGGTCAATCTTATAGGTTCATTTATCATTGGCGCATTGTTTGAACTCTTTAATCGATTTGTCGTACCCACAGAACTCAGACTGCTTCTTACTACGGGCTTTTTGGGCGGTTTTACTACATTTTCATCTTTTGCTCTGGATAACACGGTTTTGTATGAAAGCTCAAAGTACTATTCGCTGCTTCAGGATATCCTTGTTCACAACATCGCCGGAATATTATGTGTAATAGGCGGCATAATGCTGGTCAAAATATTATTAAAAAGAAATCAACTAACCTAAGGCATTCTTATGGAGAAAGGTATCATCAAAGTAACAGAAGCTGCAACTCAAATTGATGACTTTGAATCCATTTCACTCATTGGAGATCCTGGATGCGATGGACTTGGAGCTTCAACGATGGCAGTATTTGCCAAAGCTCTGACTTGTTCTAAAAGTAACTTTTCAATAATCCTTGGTGACATAGTTCACAAAAGTATAACACCTCTTTATTCGTGTGTAAAAGACTTCGTTAATACTGTTTCTACCAACAAAGTTTACATGCTATGCGGTAATCATGACCTAATACATTATGAAGAGTTCTTCGGTTTGAGAAACTATTTGCTTTACAACGACAAAACACTCCTATTATTTCTAGATAACTCCAAAAAGAAATTCGAAGAACACACGATCGAATTCTTAAGAGAAAACATAGAAAAATACAGACGAAAAAATATCGTTATATTTTTCCATATCCCTCCTCCAAGCGCGATAGGAGAAAATACGGTAAAACCTGAAGAATGGGAGAAAGTCAAAATACTGCTTACCAACTACAAAAATGATATTTCCTATATCATCTGTGGACATGTACACTCTTATTATGAAGATGTCGTAGATGGGTTTAATCTCATAGTTTCGGGTGGCGGCGGCGCAAAAATAGAGTTCCTTAATCCAAAAATTGATACTAGAAAAGCCCATCATCATATTGTCAGACTTTTCTTTGGTACAGACGGAAAACTAAAACACAAATACATTCCTCTGGAGTCAATTAAATACGCCAAAGAAATAGAAGATGAGTTAGTTAAGTCTTATCTCGAGAACTCGCTTGCCAATGAATCAATGGCTCATGTCAGATATAAGCTATTTGCAGAAGAAGCCGAAGAAAAAAGATTCCCGGGAATAGCAAAGATGTTCAGAGCTTTCTCTGACTCGGAATTCTACCACGCAAAGAATCATTTTTATGTTCTAGGCAGGATGAACCCGATCAAAGACAATCTGGAATCAGCCAAGACTGGGGAATCATACGAAGTTGAAACAATGTACAAGGAATATCTGGACTACTGTAAAAAAATGAATCACGGTTTAACAGCCTATACTTTTTATGACTCTCTGGAGGCTGAAAAGAAACATCTATCTCTAGTCAAGGATGCTCTGGAGTGTTACTCGAACGGCAAAGACATCCCCGTAATAAACTATTTTACTTGCGCTTCTTGCGGCTATACTCTTGCCGGAATTGAAAATCCCGTCAATTGTCCGATCTGTGGAGCGCCCAATGATAGAATCAATAAAGTGCCATAAAAACTAAATGAGGTTTAATATATGGAACGGCTTCTAAATGGGGCGCTAGAATTCAGAGATACTGATTTTCAGGCGCATAAGGATTTATTCAAGACACTAGGCAATGAGCAGAATCCGCACACGCTTTTTATCGGCTGCTCTGATTCCCGCGTTGACCCTACTATGATCACAAATACTTTCCCTGGAGAGATATTCGTCATCAGAAATATCGCAAATATCGTTCCTAAATACAGGATTTCAGAAGAATTTCTGGCAACAACTTCAGCCATCGAGTATGCAGTCAAAGTTCTTAATGTGGAAAATATTGTAGTCTGCGGACACTCAAACTGCGGAGGATGCAATGCGCTTTACCTGCCTGATGAAAAACTAGATAATATTCCACACACAAAGAAATGGCTTGAACTCGCAAAAACGGCTAAAGAAAAAGTCCTAGAGATTATTCCTAACCGAGATGACATCCCGGCAAGAGAATGGATGACAGAACAGGCAAATGTACTTGAACAGCTTAAACATCTTTTCTCTTATCCGTTTGTTAAAGAAAAATTCCAGGAAGGTAAACTCAAGATTTATGGATGGCATTACATCATTGAAACAGGCGAAATACTCTGCTACAGTAAAGAAAAAGGGTACTTTGAATTGATTAACTAACAAAATGAGTCAACCTTGAATAACTACACACGCATTCTGTTACTGTTTGTCTTAACGACTCTAATTGGATTGACTCCGTTATCAGGTAATGAGCTTTCAGTTTCAGACAAAATGCTTTACTACTCCGGTAAAAATAGTGAAATTTACTCCAGTAATTTTATGTGGATAGAAAATTCTTCAGTAAGCTATGCATTTACTTACAGCACTGGCAGATTCAGCTACTTTGCTCTGATTCTAAAAGACAAGAACAACTCTATTAAACAAGTAAAAATTAAAGACGAGTATCCTCTGATAGAATATAAAAAATACGATAATATCATAGTCGTAACTGCGCATATAAATCCAAGTTTAAATGAATATTACATTTACAGCACAGCAAATGAATCACTAAATAGTTTTTATGCAGGAGATCTTATAATCGTTGACGGCAAAGCTATTTCTGTTGTTTATCCTCCGCATTTTGCTGCCGACAAAAAATCTGTTGATATAGAAGTAGATGGGAAAGAAGTTCTAAAACTTCCTTTCTCTTACTATTCGCTTGAAAAAGCAGGAGTCAACAAAGTGAAAATAAGCGAATATATGAATAATGCTCCTAAGCTAGACCTTGACCAAACCACAATTGAAGCTGATACATCAATAGTCTTATCAATATAAATTAGTTTCTGCTCTTATAGACCAACCTTGCTGAAAAGCCGATTCCGACCATTATGAGCAATACAGAAACAATATGCGGCATATAATAGTTTATAGACAATAATACTCCTGATAAGAGCGGCCCGATAAACCACCCTGCAGATGAAATCGCCGCCGCTATTCCCATAGCAAGACCCTGAGCATCTTCATCGCTGTAGTTTGAAAAAAGCGTCAGAAGTGCCATATACGAAAGGCCTACTCCAATACCTATCGGGATAAGAGCTATCCATATAATAACTATGCTTTTAAAACCGCCTAAAATAAATCCGAATACAAGAACTGTCATAGCTGCAATCAAGATAGTTTCTATCTTGAAGAACTTCACAGCCAACCTGACAAGGAGAAGCATCGTAAAACCATAGCATATACAAAGAGCAACCATATAATAGGTTAAATCATCGATAGTTAAATTCAAAACCTGAACTATAGAGACAGTTACGCTCTGAAAGTAAGTACACCAGGCCGTCTGCATCAAAAGAAGTATATAAGAAGCCTTTCTGAACTTTTTGTCCATGAACCCGTAGATAAGATCATTAACTCCCTTAATCAGCGATATTTTTGATTCCCTTCTTGTTGTCGAAGTCTCTTTGAAGAAAACCAGAATCATCAGAAAACTAATGAGACACATCAGACTGGCGAAATAGAACGGCATCATATATCCGACATATTTGACGAATATGTCTTTAGCAAAAATCCCTCCGAATAGCGGTCCTACAATGAATCCCACTGAAGCCGCAAGAGAAACAAATGATAGATTGACAGTTTTCCTTTCTGGAGCACTTATGTCAACAATTGCCGCCTGAGCAAGCCCGACCGTTCCCGCCATAAATCCGGTAAAGAATCGCACAAAAGAAAGCATGATTACAGATTTAAGGGAGATTGATACGGCAAAGAACATCAATCCTATACATTCACATACAAGACACATCAGAATAACTTTTTTTCTTCCTATCTGGTCGGAAAAGTCTCCTAGCAAAGGCCCGCCAAGCAATGCTCCTATCGGGAAACATGCCATAGCTACTCCAAAAAGAATATCCGCCTTTATGATTGAAGCTCCTGTCGGAAAGAGTCCTCCTGTTCCGGGCGTGAATATCAAAATAAATACAGGGTAAACCAAACCAAAACACATAGCATCGAGCGCTATGACAAATAAAAGGGAAAAGTAAATCCAGAAGTTTTTTGGCTTTTTCATTTTTTGTTCAACACCCTTAAATATTATTTAGCTCTTATTCCCTGCAGGAAGAAGTGAAGCAAGAGAATCTGTTTTAATAGTTATATCCTGTTTTGGATACGGGATAGAAATGTTTTCCTTATCAAAAGATATTTTTATTGCTTCATTGACTGAGAATTTGGCCTTCTCATAATCAGGCTGTTTAGTCCAGAATCTTATTATAAAGTTGATTGCGCTCTCTTCATAAGATGACATAGCAACAAGAGGCTCTGGAGTTTGAAGGATGAGAGGATTTGACTCAAGTATTTTAGTTAAGACACTCTTAACCTTAAGCATGTCATCTTCGTAGGATACACCGATTATCATTTCCTGTCTTCTTGTCTTGTTATCTGACAGTTTGACTATGCCGCCGGATATAATATTAGCATTACTAATAATAACATTAAGATTATCATAAGTCCTTATCACTGTCTGGAAAAGCTGTATATCAACTACCTTGCCGCTATAATCGCCAACCTTGATTTCATCTCCCACTTTGAATGGTTTTGTCATAAGGATGATGATCCCATTGGAGACAGTCCCGAACTCATCTTTCAGTCCGAACCCTATTGCCGTCCCAAGACCGACCAGCATTCCTGCAAAATAGGTTGACGGCACTCCTGCTATTGTCAGAACAATCATAAACATGACGATGTAGTACATTAGAACAGAGGCAGACTTTAGAAAGGACTCAAGAGTAGGATCTACTTTGAGCTTTTCCATCACTTTGAAACTGAAAGCTCTCAAAATCTTTATAGCAATATATCCAATCACCAATGCCACAAGGGCAATGCCAATTCTAATGACATATTCGGATGCAATAGAATTAAATTGTCCGATAAAATCTTTCAAAAAACCCATGATTGCTAAATAACCTCCGCGATTATTTGTTTAGACCTGAAATATAAACCATAGAATATAGAGTCGCTTTAAACTTCCTCTTCAAAATAGTCGCTATCAATTTTTTTAATTTCATAATTAACAGATACTGAAACTCCTAAATTATAATCAATCATTAATTCAGACAACATTCTACCATCAATCAATATAACTTTTGGATCAATTGTTTCGACATATGAAATAGCATCTTGGGAAAATTTTCCTGTGGTAATAAAAACACCTTTCTTTGCTCGTTTACCATGTAATGCACCAACAAATTTCTGAATTTCAGGGCGGCCTACTGTTCCATCCCATCTTTTAGCTTGTATATATATAACATCCAGTCCGAGTTTATCTTCTTTTATAATACCATCAATGCCTTCATCACCACTTTGACCAATAGAACGACCTGCATCTTGGCGTGAGCCGCCATAACCTAATGAAATCATTAAATCAACAACCAAATTTTCAAAAAATACAGGGCTATTTATTTTGATTCTATCTAAGATATTACTTGATAATTCATTTCGTATGCTTTGATATGCTTTTTGCAATGTTTCTTCAGGAGTTTCATCTCGGATTTCTGATACTTGACTTATTTGTTCTTTACCAATTTTTGAAGTATGAAATTCTAAAAATTCAGGATATTGATTTAGAATTTTGATATCAATTCTTTTGTGTTTTTGATTCAATAAATCTAACCCTCTATCAGTTATTTTAAAACAAGCTCTTTTCGAAGATTCAAAAACTTTAGCTTGAATAAAATAGCTTTTTGCCCATGCTATACGATTTTCAAATTTGGTTTGATTTCCACTTGGTAGAAGTTCTTTCAATTCATCTTCAGACATTTGCATTTGTTTTGCAATGACCATTCTGGTTTCACTCAATGAATGTTCTTTTCTATCAGATGCAATTTCTAGCAATGGTTTAAAAAACGATTAAAAATCTGGAACAGCCATAGCGTTCTCCAAAATAAATCTATTTATTGCGGGGCTAGTGTAAAAATATTACTTGTTTATAATTCTACTTGATAAAGATAAATAAAAGAAGAGGAAAAATGAAAAAGCCGGGTTTTGAGGCTCGGCTTTTAGTGTGGGCTCCAGAGGGTAAAATTAGAAAACTATCGGATGTATATTTCCAAGCCCCGTTACAACCTCTTTTGACTTTGAAAATGGAGGATTTCCATACAGAAATAGAACATTCCGGTATGGAAATAGAGTTTTTCGGTACTGAAATTATAGGAACAGAGTATTCCGGCATAGGAATAGAGTATTTCGCCATGGGAATGGAGTATTTCCGTGCCGAAATATCACAAAGTGGTATTGAAAACTTCAGCTTTTTATTCGGTCAGCTCGGAGATCTGACCCTACCCAGTAAATGCATATTCAAACAGAGCTTTGGGTAGGGATGGTTCTCCGTAACCGTCCGTTTATTTCGTTCATATTTCTTATCTGAAATATGATGCTATAACAGCCTGTCCGAAGGAGATTCCGCCGTCATTCGAAGGAACTTTTTCATTAATGAAAACATCAAATCCCATCTTAGAAAGTCTATCTATGACAAGCGAAGTAAGAAGTCTGTTCATAAAAACTCCACCTGAAAGGACGACCGTCTTAATATGTTTTTTAGTTACTGCATGGCTAACCATATCAGATACTGCATAACTTAAGACATGATGAAACTCATAGGCATATTGTTTTCTTAGTGAGAGATAGTTTTTGTCTGCATAGAGTTTTAACAGTCTGTCAGGCGAAAAGTTCCTGAAGGTTTCCGACCAGTCTATGGAGAGCAAGCTGTCCTTTAGTATCATTGAGTATTTAATCAATCCGCTCGGTTCTTTTCCAGTATTCCGGAATCTGAGAGCTTCGCTTTCAAGTCTTATAGCTCCCTGCCCTTCGTAAGTTATAGAATTCTCACATATGCCAAGCATTACTGATATTGAATCAAACAGCCGTCCGGCTGCATGCGTGAACGGAGAGTTTAATCCTTTCAAACACTGCATTTTCCATATTTTTCGTTCTTCATCCGTAACACCTAAGCAATCACAGAGTTCTTTTGAAATCTCGACGCCTGCATCAATGTACCTTGCTATTAATTGTCTGATCGGTTGATAAACGGCCGCATCTCCGCCGGGCAACCTAACAGGACTGAATGTCGCCATCCGTTCAAATCTGTCTTTATTTACATAGAGGACTTCAGCTCCCCAGATATTACCGTCAGTACCCAAACCTGTCCCGTCAAAAACAACGGCTATTGCTTCATCAAAACCATGCTCTGCCATACATGAAACAGCATGGGCATGATGATGCTGGACTTCTATAATCGGAATACCCTTTTCAAATGCAATCCTTGATCCTATAATAGACGAATGCATATCAGGATGCAGATCTCTTGCTATTATTTGAATATCCTTTCTGTAGAACTCAGGAATAGCTTTAGATAAATGGGTCAAACTCTCATTAGCTTCAATTGTTTCAAGATCCCCTATGTGAGGGGAAATGACTACTTCATTATCAAAAGCCAGAGCAATGGTATTCTTAAGTTCTGCTCCCATTGCCAGGATGGTTTTGGATGCCCTGTGATTAATATAAATAGCATCTGGAGCAAACCCCCTGCCCCGTCTCCAGACCTGAGGTTTTCCATGTTGCATAACACTTAATGAATCATCATTCCTTAGATTGATCTCTCTGTCATGACACAGATAAGCATCCACTATTCCTTTAAGGCGTTCAAACGCTTCATCATTAGAGATGCAGATAGGTTCGCCTCTCTTGTTTGCGCTCGTCATTACGAGAAGATCGATGTCATTATCAAATAACAATTCATGCAGAGGGGAATAAGGAAGCATAAAACCTATAGTATCAGAATCAGGAGATATTAAATCGATAAAAATATCAGAGGGGCGATTGCCCCTTTTCAAAATAACAACCGGCGCAGATGGTGATTTAAGGAGAGATTCCTCTTGATCTGAAACATCGCAATATTTTCTAATTACTTGAATGTCTCTTGCCATGAGAGCAAAAGGTTTATGCGGCCGTTGTTTTTTATCCCTCAGAAGTGTAATAGCCTCTATATTTTTAGCGTCAACTGCAATCAGGAATCCGCCTATTCCTCTGACCGCAACAATGCGCCCATTTCTAATAAGTTTCTTAAACTCCGCGAGACAATCGCCGACATCCATCTTTATTCCGTCCTGATCATGCAAAGACAGAGTCGGCCCACATTTTGGGCAGGCAATACTTTCTGCATGAAACCTTCTGTCTGATGGATTGGTATATTCTTTAAGGCAGTCATCACATAATGGAAATGATGATAGAGTCGTTCTGCATCTGTCATAAGGCATAGCATTGACAACAGTATATCTTGGACCGCAATTTACGCATGTGGTAAATGGATATTGATAACGGCGGTTGGACGGATCATTTATCTCTCTGCGGCAATCTTCGCATATCGCCAGGTCCGCAGGTATAGAAACCTTGTAACTCTCATCCGAATCGCTTTCAAATATCATAAAATTGCTTTTCTCTGAACATGATTCAGAAGATAAAAGAGTAATAGAATCTATCCTAGCCTGAACAGGAATTCTTCGCGGAAGTTCTGCTATAAAAGCGTCAATTGACGCTTCAGTTCCTACTAAAGAAAGTTTAACTTTCCCTGAGGAGTTCTTTATGCTCCCACCTAAGGATGAATTTGCAGCAAGATTATAGACCGCAGGACGAAAACCGACTCCCTGCACTATTCCTTGTATCTCATAAAC
>JBAXXY010000103.1:0-10306 GCA_037127655.1 Lentisphaerota bacterium | reverse complement strand
GCAATATTGAATCCGTTAATAAAATAATAAAACTTAAAAGTTTTTTTGATACTTTGAATTAGTTTAATTCTTCTGATTGTTTGATAAACTCTTATAAAATTAAAACATCGTAATAATTCTTAATAGTCGATATAAAAAAGACAGAAAAGGTCGTACTAGCATTATGAAAAATAATATTGTTATAACTGGAAGGGGTTTAGTTACACCCTTAGGAGTCGGCCTTGCTGCCAATGAAGAGGCTTTAAGAACAGGCAGAAGCGGAATATCCTTCATACCAGAATGGAAAGAACTTGGCCTAGAAAGCCAAGTAGGCGGAATAATAGATGAAACAAAAATGCTTTGCCCTGTTCTTGACAAGAAAGCGCTCAGATATATGTCCTCGCATGCCGTGTATGGTACAGTAGCCGCATATGAGGCACTTATAGAATCAGGTCTCGAGATTGATTCTCTAAGGCACAGAAAAATGGCTATTATACTCGGGCATGGAGGCAGCACTCACACGCATGTTTATGATGGGGCTAGAGTGCTTATAGAAACCCATAAATCAAAAAGAATGTCGCCTTTTACTGTACCTAAAGTTATGCCGTCTTCGGCGGTTGCTAATATTTCACTGGTTTTTGGAATCAAGGGTGAAAGTTATGCAATAAGTTCTGCATGCGCAAGCAGCGCCCATGCCATAATGGTTGCTACCAGGCTTCTTCAATGCGGTATGTATGATATAGTCCTTACCGGCGGGACAGAAGAATTAAACTGGATTCACGCGCTAGGCTTTGACGCAATGAGAGCTACTTCAAGAGGATATAATGTAACACCCCATAAGGCCAGCCGGCCTTTCGACAAAGCAAGGGATGGATTTGTGATTGCTTGCGGCTCAGGAATTATGGTACTTGAAACGGAAGAACATGCAAGAAAAAGAAATGCCAGAATCTTCTGCAGCGTTGCAGGCTCAGCCGGCAATAGCAACACCACAGATATGGTATTTCCTGACCCTGACTCATGCGCTAATGTCATGAATGCCGCTCTTGATGACGCAAAATTAAAACCTTCAGATATAAGCTACATAAATACCCACGGCACATCGACTCCTGCTGGAGATCCTATTGAAACTACTGCAATTAAAAAAGTATTTTTCGACTCAAATAGAGAAGTCCCCGTAAACAGCACAAAATGCATAACAGGACACATGATAGGCGCAACCAGCTCTGCTGAACTTATCTTTACTACACAAATGATGGAAAAGCATTTCATTTCTCCTAATGTTAACTTAGAGAATGTAGAAGAAGAATGCTCCTGGGCTAATCTTCCGAAGGAAACTCTTTCAGGAGTAAAAATCAAACACGCTCTAAAGAATAGTTTTGGTTTCGGCGGCACAAATTCATGTATAATACTATCTTCTCTAGACTAGTCATATAATGCATATTTTGGGCATAGAAACAAGCTGTGATGAAACTTCTGTATCTATAGTTAAAGATGGATTTAAAGTCCTCTCCAATGTTGTTTCCTCCCAGATAGCAAAACACGCAGTTTACGGCGGAGTAGTTCCGGAACTTGCCGCGCGGGAACATCTCGATGCAATCATTCCTGTTACAACGCAGGCATTGAAGGATTCAAATCTAAACATTCACGACATAAATGCATTGGCAGTAACAAATGGCCCTGGCTTAATGCCAGCCCTTCTTGTGGGATTGTCATTTGCAAGGGGCATTTGCTCGAAACACAAACTTCCATTAGTCGGCGTAAACCACTTCATTGCTCATATTTATGCCGCATTTTTAAATGATGCTCATAAACTTTTAAGTTCGCCTGAGTCTTATCCTATAATGGCGCTAGTTGTTTCTGGCGGACATACGGCGCTGGTCTTAATAGATAAAGACCAGACTGCCAGAATTATCGGCACGACTATAGATGATGCGTCAGGTGAAGCTCTAGACAAAGGAGCAAAGATTCTCAATCTTGGCTATCCTGGAGGCCCTATTATAGACAAACTATCGAAAGAAGGTGACCCAAATGCTTTCCATTTTCCAAGATCGCTTACCGGAGGAGCGGGAAAGCCGCTTACCGAAGAAAACCTCTTTAACTTCAGTTTCAGCGGCTTAAAAACTGCATTGCTCCACCATGTTGACAAATACAAATTTGAGAATATTAAGGAGCAACTGCTATTAGACACAGTAGCATCCTATCAGTACGCAGTGGTAGATGTACTTTGCATTAAAACTATCAAAGCTACAAAGGCTTTTAAGTGCAAGTCTATAGTTCTCTGCGGAGGAGTCGCCCAGAATTCTCTATTAAGAAAAGAATTACAGGAACGAACACCTAATGGAGTTAACTTCATCCTTACTCCAAGAGAATTTTGCGGAGACAATGCGGCAATGATAGCAGGTTTAGGTTTTCACTACCTTGATCAAAAAGAAAACGATATAGAAATAGATGCTTTCTCTCGCCTTCCAGAAATTACCAAAGTCCCGTTCGTCCCGAAAATATTATAGCCGTTTTTCTTTTATCATAAAAGCCACACACTCCTTACGCCCCATTTTACCTGTAAGTATTATTTGACTTTTTGCTTTAATATCAGAAGGCAATTCGCTTTCATAATCTTTCTCTCGGCATATATAAATAACATCCTCCGTCTTCTGATTAAACTCATTGAGACCATGCGTAAATTTTTCGAAGCCATATAATCTGTGTTCAGCTTCAATCTGCAGGGCTCTTTCTCGTGAACCTGAAAAAAGGCAAAGTATTTCAACCAATATTTTTTCTTTAAAGCTTAAGTTGACTTTCTGAGGAGCAACTAATCCAGAAGAATCGAATCCTGGAATTATATATACAGGAGTAAATATTTTATCAGCTGGAATATTTATAAAATATTTTAAATCATCGGTGTCAGGTCCTAAATCAAAAAAACATACTTTCAAATCATTTTTTTCTCTTAGCTGTTCAATCTTTGAAACAAAATCCCGTGCAGATATGAATGCTCCTTCAATAGGTTCTATTGCCATTATCTGAACTAGAATCATGGCTATTGCTCCAACCAAAGTCAAAGCAAACTCAAGTTTAAAATCCTTTAATCTTTTTACCACATAGATGACTGCCAAACAAAGAACAAGCAGCAGAATAATAGTCAATAGAACATTAAAGTTGATATGAATTTTCAGAAGATAAAAAGTAATAACAGCGCCAATAAATGCTGCAAGACATACAAAAGGGGCAATCCTGCATATAAAAAAGAAAATTATCTTCAAATATTCCAGAATTTTAAATCTACTTTGGTTAACAAAAACTATACCGCAAAGAAGAGCTGCAGGAGGCATTATTGCAAGGATATATCTAGGATTTTTAGCTCCGGCACATGACATAAGAAGCAAAATAGAAAGCATCCATACTGATACACTTCTCACAAGATAAAGCGTTTTGTCTTCTTTCTGTATATCTATAGGCTTTATTATCTTTTTCAGGTAAAGCACAAACACAATAAGAGCCAAAGGATAAGTCAGAGCGTATGTTCCTACACAACTAGTGAAATAATAGAAAAATTCATCATTGCTGTTCATTCTGTTAAATATCTGGTCTTTGAGAAAGTAACTGACCGTATCGACCCCATCAAAATGATAAATAAGGATGATAAGGAGTAATATGCATATAACAGATGAAATAGCAGAAACAAAAGCAAATAATATAAACTTCTTCCAATTTAAATTAACCAGATAGTAGCAGCAAATGACAGCAGCTGGAATCATTATGCCCAGCATGCCACGAAAAGCAAAACCAAAGAATAAGCAAAAAGGAATCCAGTAGAGTCTCTTATAGCTTTTTTTAAGATCAGCCGTATAAACTAAATAAAAGGCTAAGGTAGTTGCGAAAATGACATAAAGATCAATGGATGGATTTCGGATAATTGATAGGTAAGCGATAGAAAAAAACGACATTAATACTCCATAAAACCCCAACATTCTTGATACGCTGCAACCTATCTGATATATAAGAACCAATGTCAGTGATGATACGATTGCTCCTGGTAAAGAGAGGGCAAATTTATTAATGTATTCACCGCCAAAAGAAGCTAAATACATCAATATCACGCCTGGCGATAAATAGTCTGTATAGCTTTGTCCCCAAAGAGTTGGGAATATTTCTATTCCATATTTTTTCATGTCAACTACGAACAGAGCATATCTGACATCAATCTTTATAAACTCCAGTCCGTTAAGACCAACAGTATATGCAATAAGCCCAAAAATAAATATTAAGACTGCTATTTTTTTATCACTCATAAAGTCAACTCTTTGGAGGGTTATCTGAAAAAACTATAAACAAGAATATTATATTTTTTAAATAAAAAAAGGGGCGATGATTCGCCCCTTATGAATTTAATGGAATTCTATGATGAATTACATCATTCCGTCCATACCACCCATACCGCCCATTCCGCCGCCTCCTGGAGGCATCATTGGCTTATCTTTTTCAGGAATGTCTGTTATCAAGCACTCAGTCGTCAGGAGGAGACCTGCTATTGAAGCAGCATTTTGAAGAGCAATTCTGGAAACCTTAGTAGGATCGATAATACCAGCCTTAATCATATCTGTGTATTCGCCCTTAGCTACATTGAATCCTTCACTACCTTTTCTCTTGGATATTTCCTGAACAACTACGGAACCTTCATAACCGCCGTTTGCAGCAAGCTGACGGATAGGTTCTTCAACAGCGCGTTTGATAATTTCCAAACCGATAGCCTCATCTGAATCATCAAACTTCATTCCTTCAAGTACTCTTGCAGCGCGAAGCAGAGCTACACCGCCTCCTGGAACAATACCTTCTTCCACAGCAGCTCTTGTAGCATGTAGAGCATCTTCTACTCTTGCTTTCTTTTCTTTCATTTCTGTTTCTGTAGCTGCGCCAACATTGATAACGGCGACGCCACCAGCAAGTTTAGCAAGTCTTTCCTGAAGTTTTTCTCTATCGTAATCAGAAGTAGTTTCTTCAATCTGCCTACGAATCTGATTAACTCTGGCGATGATGTCAGACTGTTTGCCTGCGCCTTCTACGATTGTAGTATTTTCCTTGTCTATTGTAATTCTCTTAGCTTTTCCGAGCTGATCAACAGTTACAGTTTCAAGCTTAATGCCGAGGTCTTCAGTAATGCATTTTCCGCCTGTAAGAACAGCGATGTCTTCAAGCATAGCTTTTCTGCGATCGCCGAAACCAGGAGCCTTGACTGCGCATACATTAAGTGTGCCGCGGAGCTTATTAACTACCAGTGTAGCAAGAGCTTCGCCTTCTACATCTTCAGCTATAATCAAGAAAGGTTTGCCTTGTTTTGCCACAGACTGAAGAAGAGGAAGCATATCATTAAGATTGCTGATCTTCTTTTCATATATGAGGATAAGAGCATCTTCGAGGATAGCTTCCATATTTTCTGAACTTGTCACGAAATATGGTGAGAGGTATCCTTTGTCAAACTGCATACCTTCAACTACATCTAGAGTAGTTTCGATAGTCTTTGCTTCTTCTACTGTGATTGTGCCGTCTTTACCTACTTTGTCCATGGCATCAGCAATAGTTTCTCCGATAGTACGGTCGCCATTTGCAGAGATTGTAGCAACTTGAGCAATCTGTTCACGATCTTCGACAGTCTTGCTAAGTTTGACAAGTTCAGCCACCAAAGCTTCAACAGCTTTATCGATACCACGCTTCAAACTCATTGGGTTCGCGCCGGCTGTAACATTCTTCAATCCCTGACGATAAATAGCTTCAGCAAGAACTGTAGCTGTAGTTGTGCCGTCTCCAGCGATATCAGAAGTTTTGCTTGCAACTTCACGAACCATCTGAGCGCCCATATTTTCAAACGGACATTCGAGTTCGATTTCCTTAGCTACAGACACTCCGTCTTTAGTTATTGTCGGTGAACCGTATTTCTTGTCCAGGACTACATTACGACCCTTTGGTCCAAGAGTAGCTTTTACTGCTCTGCTTAACTTTTCTACGCCAGCAAGAAGAGCGCGACGAGCTTTGTCGTCAAATAGTAATTGTTTTGCACCCATTTTCTATATAACTCCTTTTCTTAAAATTAAATTACTTAACTACAATAGCCTGGATGTCATCGGAATTCATAATCTTGTATTCCTTGTCATCAACCTTTATTTCTGTACCGCCGTACTTGCTGACAATAACGATATCGCCAACTTTAACTTCGAAAGGAATCCTAACTCCCTTGTCATCAAGTTTGCCGGTACCGATAGCTACAACTTTAGCTTCTTGTGGCTTTTCCTTTGCGCTATCAGGAATAAAAATTCCGCCCTTTACTTGTTCTTTGTCTTCGAGCGCTTCGACTAACAGACGATCGCCTAGTGGTTTAATGTTCATGTTTCCTCCTTTTAAGGTTTTTATTTTTTAGGATACGCAAAAATTAGCGCTTACTAAATTACTTTTTTTCATCATCAACTATTTCTGCATCTACAAAGCCGTCATTGGATTTCTTTTCGCTAGAAGAATCAGCGCCGCTATGTCCACCAGCATCACTATGGGTTTGTTCTTGTCCTGGAGCCCCTGCTCCACCCTGAGCTGCCTGAGCGTGCTTGTAAATTTCTTCGCCAAACTTCTGAAGTGTTTTTTCGAGTTCCGGCATAGTCTTCTTCATTGCTTCAATATCGTCAGACTTGTGTTCTTCCTTGAGTTTGTTTATAAGGTTTTGAACAGGTACCCTTACATTTTCAGGAATCTTATCGCCGTATTCGGTCATCTGCTTTTCAGTCTGATAAATCATAGAGTCAGCTTTATTTCTAATCTCTACCTTTTCTTTTTCCTGTTTGTCCTGAGCTTCAAAAGCCTTTGCATCATCAACCATTTTTTTGATCTCTTCATCCTTCAAACCTGAGTTTGCAGTGATGGTGATTTTCTGCTCTTTACCAGTGCCAAGATCCTTAGCTGTTACATGAAGTATGCCGTTAGCATCGATATCAAATATTACTTCAATCTGAGGAACTCCTCTTGGGGCTGGCGGAATTCCATCAAGACGGAATCTACCGATTGTTTTATTGTGAGCTGACATTTCTCTTTCACCTTGAAGAACATGGATATCAACTGAAGGCTGGCTATCTGCGGCAGTACTGAATACTTCTTTCTTCTTTGAAGGAATCGTAGTATTTCTTTCAATTAATTTGGTAAATACACCTCCAAGTGTTTCAATACCAAGCGAAAGGGGAGTAACATCAAGAAGTACAACATCCTGAACCTGTCCGCCAAGAACTCCGCCCTGAACAGCTGCCCCAAATGCGACTACTTCATCGGGATTTACGCCTTTGTGAGGTTCTTTATTGAAGAACTTCTTAACTATTTCATTAACTTTCGGCATTCTTGTCATCCCACCAACCATAATAACTTCATCAATATCTTTCTCAGAAAGTTTTGAATCCTTTAAGCAATTCTTTAGCGGTGGAATAGTTCTGTTAAGCAAATGATCAACAAGCTGCTCGAGTTTGGATCTTGAAAGCGTAACAGTTAAGTGTTTTGGACCAGACTGGTCTGCCGTAATAAATGGAAGATTGATTTCAGTTGACTGACTGCTTGAGAGTTCAATCTTTGCCTTTTCAGCGGCTTCTCTTAGCCTTTGTAGAGCCTGTACATCTTTTCTTAAATCAATATTATTTTCTTTCTTAAAGTCATCAGCTAACCAATTCATTATTTCAAGGTCGAAGTCATCTCCGCCGAGATGTGTATCGCCATTTGTAGCATTAACTTCAAATACTCCGTCGCCTAGCTCAAGAACAGATATATCAAATGTTCCGCCGCCAAGGTCGTAAACAGCTACCTTTTCATCTTTCTTCTTGTCCAAACCATACGCTAGAGAAGCTGCAGTAGGTTCATTGATAATTCTAAGAACTTCCAACCCGGCTATTTTCCCAGCATCCTTAGTAGCCTGTCTCTGGCTATCATTAAAATATGCAGGAACTGTAATAACAGCCTGTGTTATTTTTTCGCCGAGATAAGTCTCAGCATCAGTTTTAAGTTTTTGAAGAATCATGGCCGAAATTTCCGGAGGAGAATAAGTTTTGTCCCCGACTCTTACATGAGCATCGCCATTTTTAGCTTCAACAACTTCATATGGAACAAGTGTAGCTTCCTGCTTAACTTCGCTGTGCTTTCTTCCCATAAAGCGTTTGATAGAGAAAATTGTGTTTTTAGCGTTTGTGACAGCCTGTCTCTTAGCAGTCTGTCCTACCAGTCTTTCACCTGTTTTAGTGAAAGCAACGATTGAAGGCGTAGTTCTAGCGCCTTCTGCATTAGGTATAATTGTAACCTCACCTCTTTCCATAACAGCCATACAGCTATTCGTGGTACCAAGGTCTATTCCTAGTATTTTACTCATAATAAGAGTCCTCCAAGTTAATTAATGTTGCCACTGACTGCATAATAGCAGATAGCATGCCAAAGTTTTTACTTATAGCATTAAGGGTTTGACCTCATTAGTTTATAAGATTAAGGTTAACATTATTAAAAAAAATCAGCCTGCGAACTGAGTCAAGAAGCTTAAATAGTGAGACATCATGTCACATATCAAAAATATAAGCTTAAGATTTTGATTAATTAGAATATTGCAAAGAACAGCAAGATTGATACCATAAAAGAAAATGAATCTAGATAAAGTTAATCCACTCAAAATAAAATTAAATGAGAAAACTTCCTTCGCTATCAGGATCTTCAGGAATAGAATCCCTCTCTAGAAATAAAGCATTCACGCCGGCAAAGAAATCAGGAGTAGCTCTTATATTCATCGTAATGTCAATAGTAGTTTTCGGTGTGATTATGCTCTACTCTACGACTTCGACTCTATCGGGAACATCGATGCTGATTAAACAGGTTATGTGGATAATAGTCGGGATTATGGCCGTGACATTTATAAATTCTGTCGGATACAATGCGATACTGCCGTATGCAAAATACATTCTTGCTGTCACATGGATACTTCTGCTTCTGGCTTTAGTGTGCAAACCTATCAACGGCGCATATAGATGGATACCATTGCCCGGAGGCATCGGAAATATCCAGCCATCGGAACTTGCAAAGATTGCTACAATAATGTTCCTGGCTCATTTTATACCGAAAAATCAGAGAAATATCAAATCCTCTTTTAAGGCTCTGCTGTTCCCGGGATTCATGTGCATAGTAACTCTTATGTTAGTTCTAGCCGGACATGATCTTGGCACAACTATTCTCATTGCTGCTGTTGTATGGATAATGCTGATGGTTTCCGGAGTCCGACTCAGATATATACTTCCGCCAATTATCATCATACCCATGATACCTGTTTTTCTGAAATATGCAGATAAAATGAGATGGGCAAGAATAACTTCCTTTCTCAGCCCGGAAGTTTATCAGAAGACAATCGGTTATCAGCTTTGGTTTTCAATTCTTGCGCTAGGCTCAGGTTCATGGACTGGGCTGGGTTTTGCAAAAAGCCGAATGAAAGCTCAATACCTCCCAGAATCTCACACCGACTTTATTCTGGCCATTGTGGGAGAAGAACTAGGCTTTATTGCTCTGCTACTTATAATATGTGCCTATGTCGCTTTTCTGTGTCTCTCAGTCTTTATAAGCTTAAAAGCCAAGGATAAAGAAGGAATGCTGCTGGGATTTGGATGTTCTGTAATGATTGCTCTGCAGGCTATTATCAATATAGGAGTAATCAGCGGAGCCTTTCCGACTAAAGGGATGCCGGCTCCGTTTATAAGCTATGGCGGAAGCAATATAATTGTCTGCCTGATCTGTGCCGGATTCATCCTGAGCATCTCCAATCCAAAGAACTCAGATCAAATAAAAGCAAACAAAGGCGTCCATCTAGACAAAAATTAAACTAATTTGTAGGTTTTTGCGAGTTCCTTGAGTTCGCCGGATGTCAGTCCTTTCGGATCGTAGTAAGCACAAAGGCATTTCAAATAAATTTCACAGCCTTTATTTGCTACATCAATATAATCAAAAGCTTCAATAACATCTTTACCTGTTGCTATGGCGCCATGTTTAACCCAAACTGCAATATTTGATCTTCTTAAAGCTGTAACCGTTAACTCGGCAAGAGCAACAGAACCAGGGATAGCATATTTACATAAAGCCACACCTTTTGGGACAAAGAGTCTCACCTCAGGCATAGTTGACCAGATCGCTAAGTTGAATCTCTTTTCATTTCGACCAAATTTTGGGTGGAGAGAAAAACAAATAATTTCTGTAGGATGTGTGTGAACTACGGCCCTGTCAGGGCTTCCGGATTTGATTTTATCCACATGAATTTTTACATGAGTGATAAGTTCGCTACTTGGAG
>JBAXXY010000102.1:0-10375 GCA_037127655.1 Lentisphaerota bacterium | reverse complement strand
GTCCACTATTATATTGTATAAAGGAAAAAACAGGCTCTCAAATAGCCACAGATGTAAGATTCACAACACATTTTTTTGCAGTATCTTCTGAATTAAACTTGATTAAATATCTACTCAATATATCTTCATGTCTCCACAATTTTTAAAAATACCTTTAGGAGGGAACATACAATGACAAAAAGAGACATCGTTCTTAAGATCGCTCAGGATTGTGATCTTACACAGAACCAAATCGCGTTAGTAGTTCAGAAAACTCTGGATTCCATCGCCGATGAATTAGTAAGCGGTCAAAATGTAGAATTAAGAGACTTCGGAGTCTTCGAAGTTCAAAAGAGAAAAGCTCGTAAGGGCAGAAATCCAAACAAGCCGAAAGATGAAGTTATCATTCCTGAAAGACTTGTAGTTAAGTTCAAAACAGGAAAAGACCTCAAGCAGAGGATTTCAAAACTTCTTAAGAACAAAAAGAAGTAAAACAAATTCTGTTTCGCATTCTAAACCTCGCTCAAAAGGCGAGGTTTATTTTTTTATAATATATCAAAACTTAGAATTTTGGGTTTGTTTCGAGTTTAAAAATTAGAATTTAGGATTTAACAAGTTATGTCTTCTTATCTGCCGCCTCCTGGAACATCCGATATATTTGCTGATGAGATTCCAAGATGGAACTTCATAGAGTCAAGCGCTCAGAAAGTCTTTTCACTATACGGTTACGGTGAAATCAGAACTCCTATTTTTGAGTACAGCGAAGTTTTCAAAAAGAGCATCGGGCAAGACACGGAGGTAGTTCAGAAAGAAATGTACTCTTTCGAAGACAGAGGCGGAAGGGAACTTACTCTTCGCCCGGAAGGAACAGCTGGAGTTATGAGAGCTTTGATGAAAACCGAAGCACCAAACGGAGTTGAGACCAGAGTTTATTATCTTGGCCCGATGTTCAGAGGCGAACGCCCAGCCGCAGGCAGAAAACGCCAGTTCCATCAGGTCGGTGTCGAAAATGTCGGAAAAATATCCCCAGAACATGATGCAGAATGCATTACGATGCTCATTCATTTTCTGGAAGAACTCAAAATTACAGGCTCAAAACTCCTTATAAACACCAGAGGAGCAGAAGAAGACAAGGCCGCATCTGAAAAAGCGCTCAGAGACTATTTCCAAAACTTTGTTCCTTCAATGTGCCCCGACTGTAAAGAGCGTTTCAATAAAAATATCTGGAGAATTTTAGACTGTAAAATCCAAGAATGCCAGGAACCAATCAAGAATGCCCCTGATGTGAAAGAATTCTTTACTCAGACATCGAAAGATTATTTCAATAAAGTCGTAGATCTGCTTAGACAGCAAGGTATTGAATTTGAAATTGATAGGCGGCTTGTGAGAGGCCTTGACTATTACCAGCACACCGTTTTTGAAATAACCCACTCTGGACTTGGCGGACAAAACGCCATAGCGGGCGGCGGCAGGTACGCAATTGCTGTTCCGGGTTCATCCAAATACATCACAGGTGTAGGTTTTGCGGCTGGAATGGAAAGGCTGATAATGGTTCAGGACGCACTAAAAGTTCAACTTCCGATAAATACTCCAGAATTTGTTTTCATAGCAAGTTTAGGTCAAGTTGCAAAAGAAAAGAACTTTCTATTAGCGTCAGAACTTAGAAAAAAAGGCATAAATGTCCTAATGGAACTTGAAGACAAAAGCATGAAAGCTCAGATGCGTTCAGCATCAAAAAGCAATGTCACAAAAGTGCTAATCCGCGGAGATGATGAAATCGCCAGGAATGTCATAATCCTCAAGGATATGAAGACCGGCAATCAGACTGAAGTAGCTTATTCAGAGATAATTAACTCTCTAAAGCAAGTTTAACATTCACACGGGCAAGATGCCCGCGCTACAAGTGGAGGGACATGCTTCGTCATGTCCGCTAATTTACGGTTCCGACGAAGCGGAACCCTCCATTTCGAGGCCATCATGCATTATACGACGATATTTACCAGGCGAGCTTTTACGCAAACTACTTTGCGGATAATCTTGCCTTTTACAATCTCGGCAATGATGGGGTTTTCCAAAGCTTTATTCTTCATTGCTTCATCATCGGCATCAGGCGAAATCATTATTCTGGCTTTTGGTTTGCCAAGAATCTGAACAAGCACTTCCACTTCGTCTTCTTTGAGATATTCCTCATTATATTGAGGCCATTTTTCGTAAGATATTGTTCCTTTATGACCAAGTATTTCCCACATTTCTTCTGCAATGTGAGGAGCTAAAGGAGCAACAAGCTTTACAAATATCTCAGCTAGGTCTCTTTGAAGAACTTTTTCTTTGCTGAACTCATTCACAAATATCATCAACTGGCTTATAGCCGTATTGAAATTCAATGTTGCCAGGTCATCAGTTACTTTCTTGATTGTCTGATGCAGCAAAGCAAGCTGTTTTCTATTAAGTTCAATATCATCCTTGACTTCAGCATCAAAAATCATCCGCCACGATTTTCTCAGGAACCGGGAAACACCTTCTACGCCAAGAGTATTCCAGGGCTTTACAGCTTCCAACGGTCCCATAAACATTTCATACAGCCTCATGCTGTCAGCGCCGTACTGACCTATGACATCATCAGGATTAACTACATTTTTCAGCGATTTAGACATCTTGGCAGCAAACTCTATAAGCTCTTCGCCGTTCTCTTTGTTGTAGTGCTTGCCGTCTTTTGATTCTACTTTATCGCCGGTAACAAGCGCGCCTCTTGAATCCTTGTATGACAAACCAAGGATCATTCCCTGATTAACTAGTTTCATAAAAGGCTCGCTTGTAGATACTAAACCTAATTCAAATAGAACTTTGTGCCAGAATCTTGAGTACAAAAGGTGAAGAACTGCGTGTTCAGCTCCGCCGACATAGAGGTCAACCGGCATCCAGTACTTTTCCTTTTCCTTATCCCAGGCTGATTTTTTGTTTAAAGGATCAATGTATCTAAGGTAGTACCAACACGAACCTGCCCATTGTGGCATTGTGTTGGTCTCTCTTCTTCCCTTTTTTCCAGTTTCAGGGTCAGTATAATCGAGCCAATCTGTTGAGTTTGCCAGAGGAGATTCACCCGTACCAGATGGTTTAAAGTTTTGAACATTTGGAAGTTTAACCGGCAGTTCTTTTTCAGATAACAGTTTAATTGTTCCATCTTCCATGTGTGCTATCGGAAAAGGTTCACCCCAATATCTCTGACGGCTGAAGAGCCAATCTCTGAGTTTATAATTTGTTTTCCCGCTTCCAATACCCTTATCTTCCAGCCATTTAATAGTCTTTGCTTTAGCCTCATCGACTCCAAGTCCATTAATATCAAGTCCTTCCTCATTTGAAGAGCTAACAGCTTTGCCGTCGAGAGTCCAGCATGCTTTGCCGTCAAGAACTTCCTGTACGCAAATTCCTTTTTCATGGGCTGATTTTTCATCAGGGCTAATCACGCAATGAATTGGAATATTAAATTTAACAGCGAACTCAAAGTCTCTCTCGTCATGGGCAGGAACGGCCATTATCGCTCCGGTTCCATACGAAACAAGCACATAGTCAGCAATCCAAACAGGAATGCGCTTGCCGTTAACAGGATTTATGGCGTAAGTTCCGGTAAAAGCTCCTGTTTTTTCCTTATTGAGTGATGTTCTTTCCAAATCGCTCATCTTGGAAGATTTTTCAATATAAGCTTCAACTTCTATCTTATGCAAATCCGTCGTAATCGTCCTGACTAATTTATGTTCAGGCGAAAGAACCATATATGTAGCACCGAAAAGAGTGTCTGGTCTAGTCGTGTAAACCTCAATTTTCTCATTTGAATCTGACATCTGAAATACCACATTAGCCCCAGTGGACTTGCCGATCCAGTTTCTCTGCATTTCCTTAATTCCTTCGGGCCAGTCGAGCTTGTCCAAACCATCAAGAAGCTGTTCAGCGTATTGAGTGATTCTGAACATCCATTGTTTCATGGGTTTTCTGATTACATCATGCCCTCCTCTTTCGCTCTTTCCGTCAATAACCTCTTCGTTAGACAAAACAGTTCCAAGAGCTGGACACCAGTTTACCGGCGCTTCATCAAGATAGGCTAAACCTTTATTGTAAAGCTGGATAAATATCCACTGAGTCCATTTGTAATATTCAAGGTCTGTCGTGCTTAGTTCTCTATCCCAGTCGTAACTAAACCCAAGCGCCTGAATCTGCCTTTTGAAAACTTCTATGTTTTTCTTGGTAGTGATTGAAGGATGTGTCCCTGTTTCTACGGCATACTGCTCAGCCGGAAGCCCGAAAGCATCCCACCCCATCGGGTGAAGAACATTAAAACCATTCATTCGTTTGAAACGGCAAACTATATCAGTAGCAGTGTAACCCTCAGGATGCCCTACATGAAGCCCTGCCCCGCTCGGGTACGGGAACATGTCCAGAACATAGTATTTCGGCTTGTCTGAGAAGTCTATCGCTTTGAAGATCTTATTTTTAACCCAATAATCCTGCCATTTTTTTTCTATAGTCTTAAAGTCATATTCCCAAGCTTGCATTGTTTTTCCTTTTCAGTTTTTTTATTATTCAAATTAAATAAATTTAGCATAAAGTAGCACTTAGAAAGCCAATATTAAAACCTTGTTAGAATTTGGCTCAATTCTTCAGAGGAAATTTGATCTGCAAATATGCTTTGAGGACATCTCTGACTGTCTGGTTTGTATTTTTGTATTCTGCTGCATTTTCTTCTGCTATTTTTCTGATACCAGGGAATTTATTGGTCGGATAGTCTATATAATAAGATGATATAGCAAGAAGCATCCTGTTCTTATTCTCTAAGGCGGGTGGCAAAATAACATTCAAAACTTTACCGTTTTTTGAAACTGAAAACCGAAAACCATAACTACTAAGTTTTTTGTATTTTTTGTTGCTTTTCATATGTTTATTCAAGTTCTGAAGAATAACTTTAAGTTCATCTTTTGTAACTTTCATAAGCGCCACATTATCTTCATAGGGAATCAGATCATGAAGTTTTGCATTTGTTATAGTTCCACTTAATTTTTCATTATTGGGGCTTAACCCAAAAATAGCTACATCGGCTTTTGTCGCAAAAGCGATAGCTTTAGAAATTAAAAATCCACTGCTCTGCGCCTGATCAGGATTTATAAAAGCTATCTGCCTTTGGCCATCTTTTCTGATTGAGTCCAAAGTTTTTGACAATTTATCTAGTACTTGTTTATCTGCCGGATAATTAGCTACTGGAATAAGTTTAGATACAAAATCTGGTCTCCCTTTTTCTTTGTTCATAGTGATTTCTATCTTTCCCAAATATTCTCCTCCATGACCGGACTGGAAATAATACGCTCCATTGTAAAGGGCCTTGCCGGCTATCGCCTCGTGAGTATGTGCGCCTAGCACAAGATCTATCTGTGGATATTTTTGAATTTCTTTGCCTAGAGACCAGTTTTTATTAAAAAGGCCGCCATGAAGCGCAAGAACAATGACATCTGGGTTATCTTTCAGAACTTTCGGCATAATTGTCTGCAAGGCAGCACTCAAGGCAATTGTCCTGAATGGAGCATCTGGACTTATTACCCAAGAGCTATTTATATCAGGAAAAGTCGCGCCAATTATTGCAATTTTAATGTTATTCTTCTTTACCATAGACCATTTTGCATACGGCAGTATTATCTTGGAACCTGAAGCTAGGGCAATATTCGAACAGAGAGTTCTGCCTCTGAAATCTTTAGCTCTATCCAGAAAAACATCAAACCCGTAATCAAAGTCGTGATTGCCCGGAATCCAGAAGTCATATCCCAATTCATTCAATAGATTAATTGCCATTGCACCTTTAGTTACGGATGCTTCAAAACTTCCCTGCAATGTATCACCGCAGTCTATTAAGATAACATTTTCCCTGCCTTCAGTTCCCTCTTCTGATTTGATGGCAGAAGAAAGCTGTAAAAATCCTCCTTTGCCAGAACTCACATTGCCGTGGATATCGGAGGTTACCAGGATAACAGCATCTGAAGCTATTAAACTAAATAGCAATAAGCTATTTATCACTATTCCGAAAAGAAAGACTCTGACTGACCGCATCTTGTTTACCTTAAAATTAGACCTTATCACTATTATAAAGCCCATAATCACATTGTACAGAAGACATAAAATAAGGTTTTTCAGTTCAGACGAAAAAACTAATTTGATTATTACAAAAAAGTTGTCATATTATTTCCTCATTTTGTAATTTTTCATTTAAATATAAGTCAATCAGGAGACCAAAATGTCTAGACATCCAAGCCTAAAAGGAAGCACAAAAATAGTTAAAAAAAGAAATGTGCTGAAGCGTTACGAGAGAATCGATATCCTCTCCAAAGAAGATAAATGGAAAGAAGGCAACAAAGCGTTAGGCTTGCCAAAGACAAAGATAGTTCAGTAGTTGATTTAATTGAGGCTGGTTTCGACCAGCCTTAATTTTTTTACCTCTTTGCTCTAGCCTTTATTTTAAAAACTTGATATACTGTCGAAAAGTTTAAATGCACCTAAGGCTAAAATGATATGAACATATACGAAAAGATTATATCCCTGCAAAAGGACAACCAACCATTTGTCCTCGTCACAGTCGTTGACAAAGAAGGACACGGTCCACAGATATCAGGGGCCAAAATGATTGTAATGAATGTCGGAAGGACTTTTGGGACAATCGGCGGCGGCGCATTAGAGTTTCTGGCAACAAAAGAGGCTGTCTCAATGCTCGAGAACAGCAAAACTTCAATTCTTCAAAAGTACATCCTTGGTGAAGACAACAGCGTTATAGATGCAGTCAATACCGGAATGATATGCGGCGGAAGCATTACTTTGTTTTTCGAAATTCATAACTCAAAAGAAAGTGTGTATATCTTCGGAGCCGGTCACATCGGTCAGGCTTTGGCATACCACTTTGATAAACTTAGCTACAAAGTTACTGTCATTGACAGCAGAAAAGAGTATGAGAAATCCTGTGAAGGATTAGCCGATGAGATAATTATCGAAGACTACGCTAACACATTAAGTTCTAAAGAAGTTCCAAAAAACAGTTTTATGATTATTGCGACCCATTCACATGAGATGGATTTCGCGATACTTAAACGAATTTGCGCCTCAGAATGGAATCCCAAATACATCGGGGCAATAGCCTCCAAGAGAAAATCTGAGTCAGTTATCAAAAGACTTGCTTCAGAATTGTCAGGAAAAAATATAGACTGGGAAAAAATCTACTGCCCGATCGGGCTTAAAATCGGTGGAACAACTCCTCACGAAATCGCCATTTCAATTATCGCAGAAATACAATCAGCGCGCTTTGACAAGGAAGGAAATCTGCACGCAAGAAGCGACTATAAAACTATTTTAACAACCTAAATATATAAATAAATTAAAAAGGGGTATTCAAATGGAATCACACCAAAGAGTATTAACAGTCCATACCAGCTCGTCCTTCTATAGAATCGACCGCTATAAAATAGGCGAATATTTCGGTCCTATCGATTTAGGGCTTCATCTCTGGAGAAAAAATAACAGCTTAAATATCGGCGTAGGCCTTCTTGCAGGTTCGATTTTTCCTGGATCAAACAGGCTATTTTTTACAGGTTATTCCCCATGCTGGGATGGCTTCTATGTCTCATCTATGGGCGGCGCCGGACTTGTTTTTGATAATCTTGGTATCAATACCCTTTCAATAATAGATAAAGCTCCGACTCCATCAATTCTTTATCTAAACAGAGATAGAAGCGAAGAAATTCAGGTGGAAGTCGTCCCTGTCAATCTGGAAGAAGTTTGGAATT
Organism: Lentisphaerota bacterium; assembly: GCA_037127655.1. Lineage (GTDB taxonomy): Bacteria > Verrucomicrobiota > Lentisphaeria > Victivallales > GWF2-38-69 > GWF2-38-69. Next base: position 2,588 of record JBAXXY010000102.1, on the reverse strand, counting down.
CAGGAAGAAAAGGTATCTACTCTCTTACAGATTATGTTTATGAAAAATTCGGTTCTAAATTCAAAACTGACCCTAGAATTTTAGTAGTAGGGCCTTCAGCTCAGTCAACTGATGTAGGTGCAATATGCTCAATACCAATTGAAAACGGTAAAATAGGCTTAGTTGACACTTGGGCCGGTAGAGGCGGTCTTGGCTCAAGATTACTTCAGGAGCATGGCATTGCGGCAGTCATTTACGGTGGCACACATATCGCCGAGGACTTTAGAGATAGAGTCGTTGCCGATAAATGGTTCGTGGAGAAATATCAGAAAAAGTTAGCATCTAAGGATTTTGAAGCAACGACTAAATACCGTTTCGAACCTAAATTTGATACCGGCGGCACATTCGGCGTAAACTTCAAAACGCTCAAAGGAAAGATGATGTCTTTCAACTACAAGAGCATTTACATGACAGAAGAAGAGCGCCTGAAAATTCATCAGGATTTTGTCATAAATCACTACCTCAAGCAGTTCAATGATGAGACTATTAAACCAAAGAACCAGAAAACATGCGGCGAACCATGCGCGGCTCTCTGTAAAAAGATGAACGGCATTTACAAAAAAGACTATGAGCCGTATCAAACAATGGGGCCTCTCTCCGGAATATTTGATCACAGAGCCGCTGAACTTCTTAACCACCATGCTGACATGTATGGTTTTGACGGTATATCAATTGGCGGAGTAATTGCGTGGTTGCTAGAATGCCTTGATGAAGGATATTTCACACCTGAAGAGCTCGGAGTTTCCAAGAAACCGATATTCAAAGTAGAAGGTTTCGATGTAGTCAAATCTTCAATGATTAATGCCGAAATTGGCGTCGAACTTCTCGATTCTATTATTCTAAAGAGAGGAATTCTTGACCTATCAAGAGGCCCAAGACTCTTTGCCAGAAAATATTCAAGAATTAAACAAAATAGAAATATCAAAGACTCATTTGTATGTGTAAAAAACACCAGAAACGGATGGATGGTACCAAATCAGTACTGGGCTCCTGGGTTGCTCGCTCCTATGCCGATAATGGGCAAATATTACCTACATTATGGAGATGATTTCGTTCCGCCTAGAGAACTCGGCAAGAAAAATGCAGCGCGCTTTAGAGGTGAGCTCATGGTTGACAATGTCGGTATTTGCCGCTTCCATAGAGGCTGGGCTGAAGAAATGACACCTGAAATTATAGGTTCACTATATGGAATGCAAAAAGAGTATCTTGAAGCAATTGATGTTTGTGCAGAAAAGATAGTCTCAAGAAATAAGTCATTCTTCTGGGTAGGAAGAAGATCCACAGACTTTATCTATACTTTCCTGAAGAGGAAAAAAGATGTCGAAAAATGCGAACATCCTGAGCTCACAAAATGGATTGAAGCTTTCGAAAAGGACAAAAATGAAGCCGCCCTTAATTTCTGGTACGAAATGCACAAGGGGATGTTGGAAGGTTTCATCAAACCTTAGTTCGAAAAAGTAATAGATGGCACTATTTGGCTTTACAATAAATCATATCCTGTTAGATTACGGCAAACAATAAAAAGCGTATTTTAAGGAGATTAGCATCATGATTGAAAAAATGAAAAAGTTTATAAGCGAGATTCCAAAGACAGACCTTCATGTGCACCTTGACGGGTCTTTGAGGCTACCGACGCTAATTGAGCTTGCCAAACAGGAAAAAGTCAAACTGCCATCCTATGAAGAATCAGGGCTAAGAGAATTAGTTTTTAAGGAAAAATACACAAGTCTGGGGGACTACCTTAAGGGGTTTGCCTTAACTTGTGCAGTCCTTCAAAATAAAGAGAATCTTGAACGAGTCGCCTATGAACTTGCTTTGGATAATATTGCAGAAAATGTTAGATATCTGGAAGTCAGATTTGCCCCTCAGCTTTGCCAGAGCAAAGAACTTTCTTTGCCGGAAATTATTGGAGCAGTAAATAATGGTCTTGAAAAAGCCAGGCTTGAACAAAAGCTATCTCCGAGACTAATATCAGGAGATGACATTCCTTTCAGATATGGAATAATTGTTGGCGCCATGAGATGTTTCAATGAACATTTCTCTTCATACTACCATGACCTTTGCAAAACAATGGCCTATGCGCCTAAGAAAGAGATATTTAGAACAGCTTCTATGGAACTTGCCAGAGCCGCCGTGAAAATCAGGGACGAACAAGGCTCTGCTATAGTAGGCTTTGACCTCTGCGGGGAAGAGCATGGATACCCTGCAATTCTGCATAAAGATGCTTATACCTATGTCCATAAGAATTTCATGGGCAAAACGGTTCACGCAGGAGAGGCTTACGGCCCAGAATCAATATTCCAGGCCATTACGGACTGTCATGCCAATAGAATTGGTCATGGCACTTTTCTATTTGACCACGCAGAAATCAAAGATCAGGACATCACTCATCCAGAAAAATTCTCTGAAGCTCTTATTAATTATATTGCCGGCAGAAGAATTTCCATAGAAGTCTGCCCGACAAGCAACCTTCAAACTCTTCCACATTTGAAAAATGACATCAAAAACCATCCTGTCAAAAAGATGATAGACAGGCGCTTATCAGTAAC
>JBAXXY010000101.1:0-10397 GCA_037127655.1 Lentisphaerota bacterium | reverse complement strand
GTATTACATACATCTTTTTCTCTATGTAGCTATTCTTCTAGCTTTTGGACATCAGATGGAAGTAGGCAGCGATATAAATGCCAGTGTAATATTTAAGTATTACTGGTACTTTCTGTATGCCTTTGTATTTCTTAATTTAATATATTACAGATTCCTTAGACCGCTTCTCAGCTTCTGTAAGCACCGCTTTCAGGTTTCAGGAATTCAACTAGAAACACCGGGTGTTACATCTGTCTATATTGATGGGCAGAATATGAATGATTTTAGGAGCAACCCAGGTCAGTTTATTTTTCTAAGATTTTTGGCAAAAGGGTTTTTCTGGGAAAAACATCCTTTTTCCATATCAGGAAGGCTAGAAGAAGGAAAGATCCGCGTCTCTGTCAAAGCGCTTGGCAATTTTACAAAGAAAATCCCAAAACTTCTCTCAGGAACTTATGCTATTATTGACGGGCCTCATGGAATTTTCACATCAGATAATTGCAAATCTTCCAAATTTCTGCTTATAGCAGGCGGGATAGGAATTACCCCAATAATATCAATAGCGCAGGAAATGGTAATAAATCAAACCGATACGATACTAATATATTCTAACCGCAATTCAAAGAACATAGCCTTTAAGGATGAACTAGATACACTTCACGAAGAATCCATGGGAAAACTAAAAGTCATTCATCTCATCAGCGAGGATCATGACTGGACAGGAGAAAAAGGCCGACTCGACAAGGATAAAATAATCAGGCTTATTCCTGATTATAATGAACGGGAAGTATTCCTTTGCGGCCCTCCAGTAATGATGAAATCAGTCTTTTCGATATTAGCAGAACTTAATATCCCCAAAAAAAGAATACATTTTGAGAAATTTTCTCTCTGAGCAGTAAATATTAAAGACAGCAAAATGGAGCAGTTGAAAAATTATGGCTAAAGAATTGATAAATAATGAGGTTGAAAAGGGCAGACCGCTTCCTTTAGGCGCTGCAGTCGATGAAAAAGGAGTAAATTTTTCCATATTTTCCAGACACGCCACAGCAATAGAGCTTCTACTTTTCAGAAAAGCCGACGATAAAGAACCTTTTAGAATAATTAAACTCAATTCGCTCATCAATAAGACTTTTAATTTCTGGCATGTGTATATCAAAGGACTAAAAACGGGTACTTTCTATGCGTATAGGATAGATGGGCCAAATGAACCTCAAAAAGGGCACATTTTTAATAAGAATAAAGTTCTTATAGACCCTCATGCAAAAGGAAATACAAAACTCTTGTGGGATCTCAAGGCTTCATGTACGCAGGAAGATAACCTTGCTAAATCAATGAGAAGCGCTGTTATTGACACTAAAGATTATGACTGGGAAGGGGATAAGCCTTTGTGCAGGCCTATGAATCACAATATTATCTACGAAGTTCATGTAGGTGGTTTTACTAAATCTCCCACTTCAAAAGTTAAAAATCCCGGCACATTTTCAGGAATCATAGAAAAAATCCCTTATCTATTGGAACTCGGCATAACTACTGTAGAGCTTCTGCCTGTTTTTGATTTTGATGAAGTTTCTGTAATGCCTCACTGTAAATCGAAGAAACTGAGAAACTTCTGGGGCTATAATCCAGTAAACTTCTTTTCTCCTCATTCTGGCTATTGCATCAAGCATGAAGAAGCTCAGCATATCAAAGAATTCAGGGATATGGTCAAGGCACTCCACAAAGTAGGCATCGGCGTAATTCTTGATGTGGTTTTTAACCACACTTACGAAGGAAACGAACAGGGGCCTTTTTACTCATTTAAAGGTATCGATAATAGCATCTACTATCATTTACAGGAGGATCAGAGCAAGTATGCCGATTACTCAGGATGCGGCAACTCCATGAATTGTAATCATCCGATTGTTAGTAAGTTCATCATCGACTGTCTTAGATATTGGGTTAAGGAGATGCATGTGGACGGATTTAGATTCGATGAAGCTTCTGTGCTTGCCAGAGGTGAAGACGGAAAACCGCTAAAATATCCTCCGATTTTATGGCTGATAGAACTCGATGAAGCTCTTGCTGAGACAAAAATCATTGCTGAAGCCTGGGATGCCGCCGGATTGTATCAGGTAGGGGAATTTCCCGGTTTCAGATGGGCTGAATGGAATGGCGTATTCAGAGACGATATAAGAAAATTTGTGAGATCAGAGCCAGGCTTAATTGTAACAATTGCCAACAGGTTTATGGCAAGTTATGACATTTATCATGGGAAAGGCCAAAAACCTATCAATACAATAAATTTTGTGACCGCCCACGACGGTTTTACTATGAATGACCTCGTTTCTTATGATCAAAAACACAATGAAGATAATGGAGAAGATAATAAAGACGGTTCGAATAATAACTTTAGCTGGAACTGCGGAGTAGAAGGAGATACAGAAGATTTTGAAATAGAAAAACTCAGAAAAAAACAGATAAAGAACTACGCCGCACTTCTTCTTCTTTCAAAGGGCGTTCCTATGATTCTATCAGGCGACGAGGTCAGAAGAACCCAGAAAGGAAATAACAATGCATATTGTCAGGACAATGAGATAAGCTATTTCGACTGGAGCCTTGTAAAAAAGAATGCCGATTCGTTTCGTTATTGGAAAGAACTTATAGCTTTCAGAAAAAGGCATACAGTATTGCATAGGCGCAATTTCATAGACAATGAGGTAATAAATGATAGAGGTTTGTCTAATAAAGCCGTATGGCATGGGGTGAAACTTCTTCAGCCTGGCTGGAATGATTCTACTGCAAGAACTCTGTCTTTCACTATAGGCGGAGTAGGCGATGAGGCAGACATCTTACTTATGTTTAATATGTACTGGGAAAAACTCAGTTTTGAAGTACCTCCCATAAAGGGTAGAAAATGGCATCTTGCTATAAATACTTCTGAAAATCATCCGCATGATATTTGCGAAGCTGGGTCAGAAAAGGAGATCATCGGAAACGAATTTTCTGTTCCTCCAAGAACAATTGTCGTATTTATTTCAAAACAGATATCTGTTCGACCTACGCCAAGGAAGCCTTTAGTGTAACAGAGGTTTCTTGCTAGTGTTCTTATTTAGTTTTTCCAGAGCTTCCGAGACAGTCAGTTTAGTATCAGGAAAGACCCAGTCTGGCGCAATTTGGTTTAGAGGAAGGAGAACAAACGCTCTGCTTTGAGCCCTTGGGTGGGGAACTGTTAAAGCGTCTGTTTTTATTATTTCATTTCCAAAGAGGATTACATCCAAATCTATTGTTCTGGACATATTGCTCTTATGGTCTTTGGGTCTTCCGAGTTTAAGTTCAATTCCTTGACAAAGCGCGATCAGTTCTTGAGCTTTTCCATCCCATTTACCAGTTATGGTGCCATTCTTGAAGTCAGGAGTTCCTAAAATGCAGCCAACTGCTTTATTAGCTAGCAGGGGCGATAATGTTAGAACTTGAAAACCACCTTCTTTCAAGAGTTTTATTGCCTCTTTGTAAGTAGATTCGACATCTCCTAAATTGCCTCCGAAAGCTATTGCGGTGTTGGTCATATTTGTGAAAGTTTACTTTTGATTAAGGTTAAAATCTCAAATATAGTTTATAAGAGGTTGTCAAAGATATATCTACTGGTTATCTTAGACTTTTCTAAATTTACTGCTGTTAAATATGAAGACAAAAATATATTTCATGGGTTCTGGCGATATTGCCGTTCCTGTTATCGATAGACTATACAACTCGAACTATTTTGAGACTTTGGGCGTCTGTACTCAACAGGACAAGCCAGCCGGCAGGAATAGAGAAATGACTCCTACTCCAGTTGGAATTTGGGCAGAGGAAAAGGGTGTCAAAGTAGAAAAAATAGCCTCAGTTAACTCTGAAGACTTCCTTCAGCATCTCAAGGTTTTAAATCCGGACATACTTATTGTTGTCTCATTCGGGCAGATTCTAAAGCAGCCTTTGTTGGATTTGCCCAAATCAGGATGCATAAATATCCATGCTTCACTGCTTCCAAAATATCGGGGTGCTTCTCCGATAACGGCCGCTATTTTAAATGGCGATACTCAAACAGGTGTTTCATTTATGCAGATGGAAAGAGGCCTGGATTCGGGGCCGGTATTTAAGGAATTGATATATCAGCTCAAAGGTAATGAGTTTTCTCACAGACTTGAACTAGATTTAGGCAAACTTTCGGCAGAGCATGTAGAAGAAATCCTCTCTGAAATATGTTGTGGCAAACTTAAAGCCGTCAAACAGAATGAATCTGAAGTTTCGCTAGTCGGCAAAATTAAGAAACTTGACGGCAGAATAGATTGGGCATCAAAGACTGCTCAAGAGATTGAAAGGATGACCAGGGCCTATTATCCATGGCCTGGAGCTTATTCTTTCATTAGAACCCATAAGAGTACAAAGATAATAACCATTACGCTGTCTGAATGTATTGGTGATGTTAGTTGCATTCCAGGCCGAATCATAAAGGCAGATAAGGGCGCTTTTGAGATCGGGGCTCGTTCAAATACCGCATTAAGAGTATTAAGACTTGTGCCTGAAGGTAAAAAGGAGATGTCCTCTGAGGAGTTTTTGAGAGGAACGAGAGTTGAAGCTAACTCAGATTGCATTAACTTGTAATAATAAGAAATTTTAAGAATTTTAAATAAGAAGATTTTATGCCAGAAGAGAGAAAGATTATCATTAACAGCGAAAAACTTGAGACACGCGTCGCTTTGTTGAACGGCCCGAGTCTAGAAGAATATCAGGTAGAGAGAAAAAATAAGGTAAATATCGTTGACTCGATTTTTTTGGGAAAAATAGTCAATATTCAAACTTCACTTGAAGCAGTATTCATTGACATAGGGCTTGATCAGAATGCTTTTATGCATTTTTCTGATATGATCCCAGCCACCTACGACCAGGCAAATTTGAGAGGAGGGGATGAAAATGCTCCGCACAAGTTTGTAAGGCTTCAGGATATTCCTATCAAATTTCCTGTAGGTTCTATCTTGTTTGTTCAGGTCACAAAAGGGCCAATTGGCACAAAAGGCCCGAGAGTTACTTCTAATATTGCTATTCCAGGAAGGTTTCTTGTCATGCTCCCGTTCTCAGACCATGTGGGAATTTCCAGGAAAATAGAAGATCAAAAAGAAAGAGAGAGGCTTAGAAAAATAATTCTCAAACTCGATATGCCCAAGGGAATGGGTTTGATTTGCAGGACTAACGCAGAAGATAAAAAAGTAATCTCTTTCAAACGCGAATTCAATATGCTTCTTGATAAATGGGAAGCTGCAGAGAAAGCAAGAAGGGACTCTACAAAACCAAGAATGGTTTACCAGGAGCCGTCACTCTTGGAGAAAAGCATCAGGGATTTGCTGACTGAGGATATTAGTGAAGTCGTAGTAGATGACCGTAATGAATTTGAATATTTGAAAAATTTCATCAATAAAGCCGCAGGACCAGGATTGGCAGATAAAATCAAACTTCATGCAAAGGCAACTCCTATTTTTGAGTATTATAATGTCGAGGACAAAATAGCACATATATTCGAAAGAAAAGTCCAGCTTCCAAGTGGTGGATATATCTGTATTGATGAAACTGAAGCTTTGATAGCTATTGATGTAAATACTGGTTCCACAAGAGGAGCCAGAAGCAATTCTAAACTCATTCTTGAAACAAATATCGAGGCCGCTGATGAGGTCGCAAGGCAGTTGAGGCTGAGAAATATCGGAGGCCAGGTCATCATAGACTTTATAGATATGGAATCTCCTCAACACAATGAAGTCATTCTCAAACGAATGAGAAAACTCCTCAAGAGTGACAAGGCAAAAACTCATGTTCTTCCTATTTCTGAATTCGGCCTCATGCAGATGACAAGGCAGAGAGACCAGGAGAGCCTTCTAGATAGGATTTACGATCCTTGCCCATACTGCAAGGGCACCGGCAAGGTTAAATCCCCTTTATCTACCAGCGTTGAAATCCAGAGACAGATTAAAGAAGTCCTGAAGCGCAAGACTTACGACAAGAATTTGTCTGTGCGAGTCGTTATGAATCCTACGGTGCTTGCCAGGCTCAAAAATGATGATCAATGTTTTCTTAGAGAGCTAGAAGAGAGATACGGCAAGGATTTAAGCTTCAGAGCAGACCCTGCATTGCATATCGAAGAGTTTAAGGTCATAGATCCGGTTACGGGGGAAAGTTTCTTTAGTTAACCCATGATTATCTGGTATTTTGCAATTCTTTCGGCTTTTGTGCTTTTTTTTGCTGTTGACATTTTTCTCGACTTTCTGAATTTGAAACACCTCAAGAAAATGGGATCGGTGGTTCCAGAGCTATTTTCTGGCGATGTTGATGAGAAAGAGTTTAAAAGGATTAATGAATATACGGCTGAAAAGCTTAATTTAGGGCTGATACAAAAAACATTTCATAGCCTGATACTTCTCTTTTTTGTCTTTTTTGGGATTATCAACCTTTACAATGATATCCTTTTTTCCTGGAAACTGAACTATTATTTTAACGGGATTGTTTATCTTTATCTTTTGATATTGCTGTCAACATTCTTAGAGATTCCATTCGCCCTTTATTCTACATTCAAAATAGAGAAGAAATACAATTTTAATAATATATCGCTAAAGCTTTGGGTTGTGGACTTGATCAAGTCTTTAGTAATATCCTTTGTCATTTTCTCTGTGCTTATCGGTGTGTCTTTCCTGCTTATGAGGGTGATCTTTTACTGGTGGATTTGGGTTTGGCTGGCGCTTTTGCTATTTTCTTTATTTATTATGTATATTTCCCCATTCGTAATCGAACCTATCTTTAACAAGTTTGTACCTGTAGATGACAGTGAACTTGTTAATAAACTTACAGAAATACTCAGAAATGCAGGTGTTAAGTTAACTCGTGTATTGAAGATTGATGCATCCAAGAGAACTAAACACACTAATGCGTATTTTAGCGGTATAGGCAGAACCAAGAGAATAGTCCTCTTTGATACGCTTCTGGAGAAACTTAATATTAATGAGATAGTTTCAGTAATAGCTCATGAAGCCGGGCATTGGAAGAAAAAACATATCTTGAAAAGGTTCATACTGATAGAATCAATGTTACTTATAATATGCAATATTTCCTATCAGATAATCAACAGCGATTTTGTGATCAATATATTTGGAATTCATACGACAGGGTTTTATCCTGTGGAAACATATCTGCCTTGTGTGCTTTTTCTTGTTTTTTTCCTTTTTAATTTAGTATCTTACCCGTTTACTCCTATTATGAACTCAATTTCCAGAACTGATGAAAGAGAAGCAGACTCTTATGCGGCAGAACTTGTAGGAAACACTGAAGACTTATCCTCAGCCCTGAAGAAACTGTCGAAAGACAATTTATCTAACTTGAATCCGCATAGGCTTTATTCTCTCTTTCATTATTCACATCCGCCACTATCAGAGAGGCTGGCTAGCCTGAAGAAACTTAAGTAGCACGGTCGCTTCATTCTCCTAGAGATAAATCTTGCTTTTGAGGAGCAGCGCCGTTCTAGTTTCAAGTATTTAGAATCAAGTTGCCTAGTCTTCCGTGTCAATTTTGCCTTCTACCCAGTAGGAGTAGAGTTTTGAGATTTCTTTGCTTTCCTGCTGAATTTTTAGCCAGTAATTTATGTAGTATAGAAAACCCATATTTTTCGAATTAACTATAAATATCAGAGTGTTTTCATTTATAGAGCTAAGGCCTTCTGGCATTACAAATGAGTATTTTGGGTACTCTAGGCAAAAGAAAAGCCCTCTCTCTGCGCTTGTAAAGTATGCATCATATTTTACATCGCGCACATCTTTCAAAGTGAAACCATCCACCTTTACGATTTTTGCCTTATTTGATTTTGCTATCTGCTGACTTAGAATGTGGTTCATAGGGAACAAACTACTTACTCCTATAACTACTGAATTGTCATTTATAATATCATCCCATGACTGAAAATCTTTTCTTCTTTGGTTTTTTACTATAAGGCCGGAGTGCAGATAGAGAATAGGATCGGAATATCCTACATCTATAAGATTATCGATATCGTCAATATTGAATTCATAAAATCCCATATCAATATCTCCTGAATTCAAAAGAGCTCTTGCAGTTGCAATATCTTCGACTGGCACAAACCTCACGCTACATTCCATTGAGGCGGCCAATCTCTCCACAAGAGCTGTGATGAAACCGATAAGCTCTCCCTTGGAATTAAAGAATGTGAATGGTTCAAAGGCCTTTCTATAGGCAACAACTATTTCTTTTTTCTTTACTATCTCACTAATAGAATTATGTCTTTTTTCTATGCCAGGCGTAGGAGTCTTAGTTTCCAAAATAACCGGCACAGGGGAGTTTAATACCATCTTGTCTATGAGTGTGGTGAATGCGTGCGGGTCTGATTTAACAGTATCTTTGAAGTAGATACCTAGACCTATCAGAGCTATCGCACTTATAATCAGCCCGATCAATCCTGTCTTAAGAAACGGCAGAATTCTAAATGATATCCTGTTAGCATTGGCAAATACACATATTATTGCTAATGAAGCCAGGAATGGCTGTTTTACCGCGGCGATTGTATTTTGGAGATAAAGATTTGAAAACATCATATAAATTCCAATCATATCAGGGGGCAGATGCAGATAGTCCAGAAGCGCGACTATACTGAAAGTCTGGCCTCCGAATAGCGTTGAAACAGAATAGAGGAATAATCCAGGGAGATTCGTAGAGACATCTTGTCCGATAAACCATGCGCAAAACAGGATGAAAACTAGAGCCGGAATCATTGATGGGCCCGTAATATTGAAGCCTACTGTAATTGATGTGTTTACTACCGCTTCATTTGATTCGCCGGTTATTTTGTGTTTTTTGGAAAGTTCATTAATTTTATCAATGAGCAGGGGAATCATGATTAATGTATTTTGAGTAAGCAATGCTGTGATAACTATGTGTTTGAACTCATGCAGGAATTCCAAATACCCGATATCTGTAAAAGTGACAACCAGGAGAGGAATTATAAAGAAAAATGCTATGAAGCATCCCAGGAAAGCCGGAATTAGAAAAACTTGAAATTCAACGAGTTTTGAAGCTGTAATCGTACTATTGCCAACCATATGGGCTGTAAAAGCAAAGACAATGAAAGGGACTAAATTTACCATGAAGCTATTGAGTTTAAGAAGTCCGTAAAGCATAGTCTTCATTGTCTCAAGAAAAGCCTTTTTTTCCTTTACTCCGATAATGGCAATGCCAAGACATGTAAAGAAAACCACAACCGCTGGCACATACGAATTGGCTAAAGAGTTAAATGGATTAGTAGGGATAAATTGATCGGCAAATGATTGTTGTGCACCTTTACTGAAAGCGTAGAGCGAGTGTTGGTCTATTGAAGGGAAAATTGAATATAAAGCTACCGCGATAATGAAGAATGAAACCCACATTGCCAAGCTTGACAAACCAAAAGATAACAGGAGTCTTAATAGACTCTCAGCTTTAATTGTCCCTAGACCGCATAACAAACTTACTACGATAAAAGGCAATACTCCCATCATAATCAGATCTATGAGAATCTTACCTATACCTGATAGAAAAGCAGCTTTTGGGCCTAGTATTAATCCTGCTGCTACTCCCAAGAAGAGTCCAAAGAGTATATAGGTGCCAAGCGTAAGTTTTATTTTAAAATGTTTATGTCTTAAATAAGTATGTTTTTGATTTTGTTTGTGTATAACCCTCATTGAGCCGCCTAAAGATGAGTAATAAAGAAGTATAAGATACGATTCACTCAATATTTTATTATATTTCGCTCTTCAGGCAATAGGAGAGGGGGGATTTGCGCTAAATATTTGTTTTAATTTGATAAGCCGTTTGCTTTTTTATCAAAATAAAATATCTTAGCTACTCTTTCACTTATTGCGGGGTGGAGCAGAGGTAGCTTGTCAGGCTCATAACCTGAAGGTCATTGGTTCGATTCCAATCCCCGCTACCATTTTTTTTCTTCCCTATTAGATTCATAACTTTGTCATTTTATGAACTTCGGCTGTTTCAATAATATCAGGCAGAGCCGATAAGAAGTTCTTAATATGCTCGGATGACAAGTGCTTATCGAGCAATTCATTTGACTCCCAGTTTTCATGGAATATGAATACTCCGGCATCGCTGTTATCTTCATGCAGATCGTAATTGATACATCCTTTTTCTTTTCTTGTGGGCACTAGCAGTTTGCACAGTTGAGTTTTTACTTTTTGCGTACATCCTGCTTTTGCCGTGAATTTCGCGATAACTGTTACTTGCGGCATAATACTTTTCCTTATTAGTTTGTTCCAAAAGATAACTTTTCTTTAAAATTCAGCCATTAATCAAATGATGAGTGAGATAGAATACCATGCATTTTATTTACAGGTATTGATCTAGTGAAATGGGTAGTATAAGAA
>JBAXXY010000100.1:0-10528 GCA_037127655.1 Lentisphaerota bacterium | reverse complement strand
GAAAAGAATTGAATCGATTTTTCCCCTATTTTGGGCTAAACATTTTTAGACAAGAACGACAATACCAAAACAGGTGAAGTGCCCACGAAACAAAATCATATCAAGATTTCGATCTATATAATTTAGGAGTAAACTATGTCAACTATCCAATCCAATCCAAAAATTGATTTATTGCTTAAAAACGCTACTGATGCAGCCGCAGTTTTTTCTCAGTTGACACAGGAACATACCGACCGGATTGTAAAAGCCGTTTACCAGGCAGGATTAAAGAATAGAATAAAATTGGCCAAAATGGCTGTCGAAGAAACAAATATGGGGGTATGGCAGGATAAAGTAATAAAAAATGTAGTTGCTTCTCTTCTTGTATATGATGATATCAAGGATCTCAAGACTGTCGGAATAATTTCGGACAACAGAGAAACAGGAATAATGGAGATAGCTCAACCTCTTGGCCCTATTTTAGCAGTTATTCCTGTTACAAACCCTACATCAACTGTGCTTTTTAAAATATTAATTGCTCTTAAAACACGCAATCCTATCATTATCAGTCCTCATACTAGAGCAATTAAATGCTCTGTCGAAACTGCTCGAATCTGTTATGAAGCTGCTCTTAAAGAAGATGCCCCTGAAAACTGTATCCAGTGGGTAAGAGATGGGTCTGAGAGCGCCGCTGAAGCTGCAAATCATAGAGCAGATTCAAAGATTTTGATGTCGCATCCCAAACTTGCGCTGATTCTGGCCACAGGAGGTAGCGGAATAGTAAAAGCGGCCTATGCTTCCGGCACGCCTGCTTACGGTGTTGGCGCCGGGAATGTGCCGGTACTTATTGACAAGTCAGCAAAGATTCCATTTGCAGTGGAAAACATATTTATCTCGAAAACCTTTGATAATGGTACGATCTGCGCCAGCGAACAGGCAGTCGTAGTAGAAAAAGTTATAGCCAATCAGGTTATCGAAGAATTTAAACTTCAAAAAGGTTACTTCCTCTCAGAAGAAGAAGTAGAGAAGGTCGCCAAAGTAGCCTTTGATAAAGAAAAAGACTCAATGAATGGGGATATTGTAGGGCAGTCCGTAAAAAACATAGCAAAACTTGCTGGAATAACTGTTCCTGATGATACGAGGCTACTCATTGCTCCTCAGAAATTCGTAGGCCCTGATTCTCCTCTCTCTTCAGAAATACTTTGCCCAATTATTGCTTTTTATGTGACAGAGGATTTTGATTCCGCACTTAGTACATGCATTGATTTAAACTTCCATGGAGGCATGGGCCATTCAGCCTGCCTTTATGCTAATGACAAGGAAGTTATCAAAAGATTCGCTCTTGAAATGAATGCCGGCAGAATAATTTTAAATTCCCCTTCTTCACAGGGAGGAGTGGGCGGTACTTATAATAAACTCCATACTTCATTAACTCTCGGCTGTGGTTCTACAGGAAAAAATATAACTACAGACAATATAACTGCCACGCATTTAATGAACATCCAAAGAGTAGCCAGCAGAAGAGAAAACCAAAGACTCTTTAATTTTGATAAAAATTATTTCTTTGATGAATCGATAACTGTAGAAGATTTTGAATCCAGATATGATCAAAACTATTGAAATCAAATACAATACTTGGAGCTAAAAAATGTCTTTTAAATCTCTGAAACCTGATCCTTCCACAATAATTTTTAAATTCGCCGACCGTATGGATACAACCAGTTGTTCTGGTCTTGACAGTAAAATATTGGATGCTTCTAAAGATTGCAAAACTATAATCTTTGATCTCGAGGGTGTAAATTACATCTCATCATCTTTTCTCCGCCTAGTCAGTTTATCTGCGAAAGAAGTGGGAGTCAGCAACTTTTCTTTAATTCATGTATCCCCAACTTTACGGAAAGTACTCAAAATTTCAGGAATTGATGGATTGATCAAATCCAACTAAAATAGTTAACAGATATTACTTATATATAAATCGTTGCTATTAATGATCAAGCAATCGTGGTTGATCGAATTCTTTTGTTCCTATAAAGTACCCATTCTTCTGAAGCCAACCCAGAATTGACCAGGACTCTCCTATTTTAATATCCGCTTGTCCCAATATCCAGTATTCGTATCTGGCTTTTTCAATTCCATTTCGGTAGCACACGGAAATCCATGCATTGACCATATCTCTGAAAGTTTCAGTTTTATCGCTATAAGGGAGCAGGTAACCATAGAAAAGTTTTATTTCAGGACCTGTATAGAAATAAACCCAGTACCCATGGTAGAGTATACTGATGGCACAAGCCATTTCGGCAGATACAAGCAATGCATCCGATTTGCGCTTCACATAAAAATCGCTGAAATTATCCAATTCAACTAGAGGCCGATCCTCGATTCTGTGTTTGAAAGTCTCTTCTCTTATTCCCAGTGTTAAATCTTTTGATTCCAGGACTGAAATATAGTTGGGATATTTCTTTTTCAATTCATTCGGGATAACTATGGCAGGAGTTACTTTCATATATGGTTCCGAAGTAATTATTCTGCCTGCTGATAGACCTCTGTACGCAAAGCCGCCCACACATATATCAAGATTAATGCCTTTGCTTAGGTAATTTTGGAAAACCTTTGAATTATCGACAGGATAAAACTCAATTTTGTTACATTTTAATTCCTCGGCAATATCATAAATAAAATCTATGTCATATCCCACAAGCTGTCCATCTCCGTTAAAAAAGGAGAAAGGTACGGCTTCAGAATTGTATCCGACCTGAAGAGTTTGAGTTCTAACAATTTTATCCAGCAGAGGTTCGCCAGGCGAAAGAGGTTCTATACGATGGTATTGCTCAATCGGGAGGTAGAGAGCATCAATTTTCTGATAATAATACCTGCTGTAAGGCTGCAGATTCATGTGCGTAAGTTCCTGCTTAACTTCATCGTTTCCGGCAAGAAGTTTTGTCATCAAAATACTAAGTGTCCCCATCACCAGGCTGAAAAAAACAGTACTCAGTGCCAGTATAATTATCAATTTTATCCATTTAATTTTAAGCTTGTTGCACAACGACAAATAGCACAGAATGGTTACTATGATAATAAAAATTGAAGCGTTGGCATTGTTAAAATAAACAAGAAAACTCGAGGTCAGCATAAAAATATCGTACGCCTGATTGGAGAGTTCCCCGCTAACCTTAAGGAGAAAAGGAACTATTACAGAATTACTGCCGAAAAGACACGGGATTCCCCCGATAAAATAGAGCAGTTGGTCTGCGAACGGAAATCCCCTGTCATAGTACCAGTGTGCAAAGACAATAAAGAAAATCACAAGGAACTTGTAGCTTGCAGGCATCACCCATGCCAGCGGAACGATAATGCTCACGACATTGCGCCCTCTTTCCAGGTGATTTTGGGAGCTGTCTCCCATGTTTTCAAAGCCTTTTTCATCTTCATTAAATTTATACATCTGATTGTATATAACCGGCAGAGAAAGAAAGACACTTCCTGTAGTGAAGGCTATAAAAGCCGCTGGTATTGTAAAATTAAAGAATTTTTTATAACTAAAATTACTGGCGCAGGATATTATCGCAGGATAAATGACAAGAGATATGAAAATCAGGTAAAAGATTGAGGCCAGAATATACAGTAGTACCCCCTTGAATTTCATCAGGCTTAAAGTCCCGAAAGTAAAAGTGGACATGACAAGCACACCCAATGGCAAAAGCCTCAAAACATAATTATTAACGCTGTTCATCAGAGAGGCCCAGATTTTTGCCGACCTCACAATGCCTGACTTGTGCTCATGGTTGATAAGCGCTATACCTATAAGTATGCAGAATATTACTATTGCCGGGATGTAACCGCTAGCCAGAGAATTGAATGGGTTGGAAGGTATAAACATGTCGAAAAGGTCTATGCCTGTCCCAGTCAAAGTGTTGCCTGGTCGGAAAAACTTACTCCTTTCGATGTCTGGGAAGGAGAATTGAAGGCCGAATGCATAGAATATGCTTATTGCCCACAAACACAGAAGCACAATGCCGCCTCTTCTTCCCACCCTTTTGGCGCGTTCAATAGTCAGAGAACCAATAGACTGAACAATACTAAAGACCATATATGGAATTATGGCAATCTGAAAAATTCTTATGAACATGACATTGACTGGTTCCAGGACTTCACATTTCTCTCCGAAGAACATCCCTATCAGGAAGCCGGCGGCGGTAGATGCATATATTTTTTTATTGAGAGAAAGGTTTTTATAGAAACTCACCATAAGTATTCTATTCCTGCAGTTGTCTGTTCTTCGTCACAAAATAATTATTCTTCTGGAGCCAGCTTAGTACTGACCATGGTTCTTTAACCTCAACATCTGCTTCTCCCATTATCCAATAATCGTATCTCTTCTTTTGCACGCCATTTTTGTAGCACACATCAATCCAGACATTAATCATATTGCAGAATGACTGAGTTTTATCGCTATATGGCATTATATAGGCATAGAATAGCTTGATATCTGAGCCTTTGTAGTAACAAACCCAATATCCGGGATTCAAAATACCTATTGCCGAGGCAATCTCTGCGCCAGTTATTAAAGCGTCAGATTTATGTTTAGTATAGAAATCGCTAAACCTGCTTAACTCTACAACTGCATGCTCAGAAGTAATTCGCTCAGATATGCTGTTATTTGGAATAACTGTCTGCTCTAATATCCCAAACGATATATTCTCCAAAAGAATTGCAGATAATTCATCAGGAAATTTATCTTTGTATTTATCAGGTAAAACTATGGCCGAAGTTAGGTTCATATAAGGTTCGGAAGAAATAGTTTTCTCTCTGATACTGCTTTTGTAGATAAAACCGCCAACACAGATGTCAAGATGTTGCCCGTTCTTCAAATATTTCTCAAAATCTACAGAGTTATAAACAGGATAAAATTCTATTTTATTACAGCTAAGATTTACGGCAATTTCATAGATAAAATCTATATCATAGCCAATCAGTTCCCCATTAGCATTAAAAAATGAAAATGGGACTGCCTCTGGATTATATCCCACCTGTAAAATTCCTGTTCTTACTACCTTATCAAGCTGGGACTCATACTCATTTAGCGGTTCTATATAATGGTATTTGTCGAAGTTTGAATATTCTATATTTATATTACTGGCAAATCCTTTATCGAAAGTATGCAAATTCATGTGAGTGAGCTCTTCTCTTACTTCGTCATCGCCTGTCAATATTATAGTCATCAGACGGCTTAACCCCATAACAAAAACGCTGAAGAAGAGTGTAGCAACTATAAGGACAGCTATGAGTTTAGACCATGATATCTTCAATTTGCTGTTTAATGCAAGATAGCATAGCATTGAACTCACAATAATGAAAATGGCTCCATTGGCATTATTGAAATAGACCGTAATGCTTGAGACAATCATAAAGATATCATAAGCTTTGTTCGGCAATCCGGTGATATTAAGAAGGAATGGCACAATGACAGAATTGCTCCCGAAGAGGCATGGAATTCCGCCGATATAAGCAAAAAGCTGCGATAAAGGGCCTATTGAAGTATCGTAATACCAATTCTCAAAGATAATGAAAAATATCACAAGGAACTTATAGCTTGCCGGTACCACCCAGGCAAGAGGGACAAGAATGCTTATCAGGCAGTGTCCCTTATCATTCTGATTTTCTCCTAATAAACAGTAACCTTTCTCATCGTCATCAAAATGGTACATCTGATTATAGATAACAGGGAGAGCAAGAAACACGCTTCCTGTCGTAAAAGCAACAATCGCCGCCGGCATAGCATAATGCATGAATTTCCTGTAATTGATATTGCTTACGCATACTATTATCCCTGGATAGATTATCATGGACATACAAACAAGGTAGAATATTGAAGCAATAATATATAGAAGAACTCCTTTAAATGTCATAAAACACAAAGTTCCAAAGGTAAAAGTGGACATTACAAGGACTCCAAACGGTAGTAAAATCATGATATAGTCATTCATTTTCTTCATCATCAAAGCCAGGATTTGCGCTAATTCTATTACCTTGGCTTTCCGTTCTTCGTGTATGAGCGTTATTCCTGCAAGAATAAAAAAAATTACAATTGCTGGAATGTAACCATTGGCTAATGAATAAAATGGATTGGTCGGAATAAACAGATCATAAAAATTTACTCCAGTGCTCCCCAATGCGCTTTCAGGCTGGAAAAATTTGCTTCTCACTATATCAGGAAAAGAAAAGTGCAAACCAAATGCGTAGAAGATGCTAATAGCCCATATAGAAATAAGTATAATTCCGCCTTTCTTTCCTATGAGTTTGGCGTTTTCTCCGGTCATAGAGCCAATAGATTGGATTAAACTGAAAACCATATAGGGAATAATCGTAATCTGGAATACTTTTATAGCAATGGTATTTAAAGGCTCAAGAATACTGCACTTATTGCCAAAGAATATGCCAAGAAATAACCCTATAGCTGTGGCATAATACAACCTCTTGCTTAAAGGCAATTTTCTATAATAGCTTACAACAGACATATCATCTCAAAAGTTATTTTGTTTTGTTCCGAAAAATTATTTGTTCTTCTTCAGCCAACCCAAGACAGACCAGCGCGGCATCGTCTGGATCTGAGCCTGCCCCATTATCCAATATTTATATCTCTCATCGTTCTCTCCGCTTCTGAAGGAAATTCGGATTAATGAATTAACTAATTCTCTGAAAGTAAAGGCATTTGGAGCAGCGGGCATAATATAAGCAAAATAGAGATTCAGACTTGCCCCTTTGAAAAGAAACATCCAATATCCGGGATATAAAATATTTATAGCTGATGCTATCTCGGCGCTTGTTAATAAGGCGTAAGTCTTATGGAGTTTGAAGTAGTCGCTAAACCTTGACAATGGTTTCATCTCTCTGCCGGCAACCATATTGTTTGCCCCTCTGCCTGAGCCTTTTCCATCTCCGGCTAAAATGCCGACAGTTATGTTCTTGTCAGCCATTACAGAGTTAAAGTCTGAGTATTTGTCTTTATCTGCGACAGGTACAAGAATAGCCGGATGTAATTTCATGTAAACATCTGATGTCTTCATATCTCCCATTACTAGCCCATTATATAAATGCCCGCCTAAGCAGATATCCAGTATTTGGCCTTTTTCCAGATA
The DNA here is from genome assembly GCA_037127655.1 of Lentisphaerota bacterium. Taxonomy (GTDB): domain Bacteria; phylum Verrucomicrobiota; class Lentisphaeria; order Victivallales; family GWF2-38-69; genus GWF2-38-69. Next base: position 3,413 of record JBAXXY010000100.1, on the reverse strand, counting down.
TTGCTGATATTCGTCTGTATTGTTAATCTCATAAAACTCGATTTTATTGCAGTCCAGCTCTTTTGCCAGATCGTAAACAGTATCTATATCGAATCCCACCAGTTCTCTTTGCTGATTGAAAAATGAAAATGGCGGCGCTTCAGGATTATACCCTGCCCTAAGGATTTTAGTTCTGGCAATCTTATCTAGCAGAGGTTCCCCATCATAAAGAGAAGGGATCTCTTTGTATTGATCCATAGTCAGATAAGAAGAGCCAATTACAGCATAAAAGGCCCGGTCATATGGGTGCAAATTCATATGGGCCAACTCTTCTTTGGCCTCGTCATTTCCTGATATCAGCTCTCCCATAAGCAAATTTAAACCATAAAGGAGCGCTACAAAAGCAATCGTACCTGATATCAAAATAGCAATAAGTTTAGACCATTTTACTTTCAGTTCTCCCATTATTGAAGCATAACACAAAATCGTGCATACCACTATGAATATCGCGCCATTGGCATTATTGAAATAAACCATAAAGCTCGCTGTCAACATAAACACATTGTAAGCCTGGCTCGGAAGACCGGATATATCCAGAAGAAACGGAACAATGATTGAATTGCTCCCGAAAAGACACGGAATACCGCCTATATAGGACAATAGTTCCCTAATATAACTAGAAGCGCTGTCATAATACCAATGCGCAAAAATGATAAAGAAAATCACAAGGAATTTATAGGTTGCAGGTACCACCCAGGCTAAGGGAACTATAATGCTTACAAGATTATGCTTCTGCTCTTTATCGCACTTTGAGTCTAAGCGCGACTCCTTCTGTTCCTCATCGAACTTATTCATCGACTCATAGATTACCGGCAATGCCAGAAAAACACTCCCTGTGGTAAAAGCAATCAAAGCCGCAGGCATAGCATAAGTAAGAAATTTACTATACTTAAGATTCGTCATAGATATGGCAATTCCAGGCAGAACTACCATAGACATGAAGACAAGATAGATAAGTGATGCCAGAATGTACAAAAGCACGCCCTTAAAACTGGCAAGACTTATTGTCCCGAATGTATAAGATGACATTACCAGAACGCCCAGAGGAAGCAATTTGGTGATATAATCATTAACTCTCTTCATCAATAAGGCCATTATTCTCGAATATTCTATAAGCGGAGCTTTTTTGCTCTCATGTATAATGGCAATACCGACCAGGACGCTGAATATCACTATCGCGGGGATATAACCATTGGCAAAAGAGTGAAACGGGTTTGTCGGTATAAACAGGTCAAAAAGATCCAAACTGCTTTTGACGGCAGACTCTTCAGGCCTAAAAAACTTGGCTCTCTGAATATCCGGCAATGATAACTGCAGACCAAGAGCATAAAGAATACTGATTCCCCATAACACAAGAAGTACTATCCCGCCTCTCTTGCCTATGAGTTTTGCAGATTCATTGTTCAAAGAACCGATTGACTGAAGTATGCTGAAAAACATATATGGGATGATAGTAATCTGAAAGACTCTTATGAACATGATGTTCAATGGTTCAAGCGTCGCGCATAGGTCACCGAAAAAAATTCCTACAAGCAAACCCATAGCCGTGGCAATGTATATCCTTTTGCTCAATGATAATTTCATATAAAAACTAATAACAGCCATGTCTTCCTCTAAAAATATTTCTTTCGTTAATTGAGAGATTTCAGCCTATCACTGACCTTGTCCCCCAGAAAGTATTTATGCTTCTTCAGCCAGCTCAGTACTGACCAGGTTTCGCCAACCTTGATGTCGGCCTCTCCCATTATCCAGTACTCATATCTAGCCAAAGCTGTACCATCCCACTTTCCGGTTGCAATCCACGCATTAACCATATTCCTGAAAGTAAGGGCATTATCCTTGTAGGGAAGGAGATAAGCATAGAAAAGCTTTATATCTGATCCCTCATAATAGTAAACCCAGTATCCATGATACACGATGCTTATTGCAGATGCGATCTCTGCCGATGTCAGCAATGCATCAGTCGTATGTTTAGTATAATATTCTTTAAAACTACTAAGTCCGATCAAAGGCCTTTCATACATCAAGACCTTGTAGTCAGCGCTTACCCTGAAGCCTATAGTCATATCTTTGGATGTGAATATGGATACAAAATCAGGATACGCCTCCTTGTACTTCATAGGAATCACAATGGCTGGAGTATATTTCATATAAGGATCCGATGTTATTATCGGCCCTTCCACACAGCCCATATATACATAACCTCCGACACACATATCCAGAAGTATCCCTTTTGTCAGGCAATCCTGGTATTCATTGAAATTATTCACAGCATAAAATTCTATGTTTTTGCACCTCATATTTTCAGCAATATCATATACAAAATCAATATCATACCCGACAAGTTTCCCCTGCCCATTAAAAAATGAAAAAGGAATTGCCTGAGGGTCATAGCCAACCTGAAGAATTCTGGTTCTTTGTACCTTGTCAAGAAGCGGTTCATCGGGAGTAAGAGGTTCAATTTTCTTATATTCACTAAGATTCAGATAAGACACACTGATCTCCTGATAATAGTGCGTGTTGTAGGGCTCTACATTCATGTGCGTAAGCTCATCTTTGACTTCATCATCCCCTGCAAGGAGTTTTGTCATAACAAAACTTAGAGCCCCTACAACAACGATGAAGGACAATGTGCTCACAGCCATTATAATAATAAGTTTTATCCACCTAATTTTGAGCTTATTGCATAGAGAAAGATAACACAAAATAGTAGCTACGATGATAAAAATCGAACCATTGGCATTGTTGAAGTAAACCAGAAAGCTTGAAACAAGCATGAATATGTCATAAGCCTGGTTTACAGGAAGTCCTTCGCCGGCCTGCAGAAGGAATGGGACTACCACTGAATTGCTGCCGAATAAACAGGGTATTCCTCCTATAAAATACATAAGTTGATCAGTGACCGGAAATGTCCTGTCGTAGTACCAATGAGCAAAGATAATAAAGAAAATAACCAGAAACTTATAACTCGCCGGAACCACCCACGCAAGCGGAACCACGATACTCATGGCATTGCGACCTCTTTCAAGATAGTTATCGCCCATTTCTTCGAAACCTTTAAGTTCATCGCTTAATTTATACATCTGATTATAAATCACAGGCAATGAGAGAAAGACGCTGCCAGTAGTAAAAGCAATCAACGCCGCAGGCATTGTATAATGGAAAAACTTGCTGTAGTTAATCTTACTCACGCTAGCAAGTATCCCTGGATATATGACCATAGATATAAAAACAAGATAGAATATCGAAGCAAGAATATACAGCAGCAGCCCCTTGAATTTCATCAGGTTCAATGTGCCAAAGGTGTAAGTGGACATCACTAGAACTCCTGTGGGAAGGAGCATCATCACATAATCATTCACGCTGTTCATAAG
>JBAXXY010000099.1:0-10551 GCA_037127655.1 Lentisphaerota bacterium | reverse complement strand
CATAATTGCCCATAGAGCCCTATTTTTTCAGAATATTAAGTCAAGAAAGTCAAGTGATGTTGCGATTACTTATAAAAGTATACGAGTGAAGAAGTGGTAGAAAGATGGAGCCAGCTGTCGGAGTCGAACCGACGACCTACTGATTACAAGTCAATTGCTCTACCAACTGAGCTAAGCTGGCGCTTGAATTTTCTTTTAAAGAAAGCTAAAAGTTAATGGTGATTTAATATATTTCAAACGCAAAAATTCTTTTTTCTAAATATTCGAGTTCTCTTTGCCCAAGGCGTTTGAGTAATTGCCTAAATAATATAAAATCATAACTTAAGCTCTAAATATCTATAAACATCTCTGGAGAATTGAGAATTGCCATCACTTCTTGAAAATAGTGAATATATACACACGATATTGCTCGATAATGATGTGATAAATGAAGAGCAGTCTGAGCTTGCCAAACAGTTAGTTAGCAAAAGTAACGGCGAGCTTAATCTTATTTCAGCACTGAAAAAGCTAAAGTTCATTGATGATGCCAAGATAACTGCAGTCGTTGCTAGAGAGTACGGCATGGAGACTGTGGATCTGAGCTTTGCAAAGATAGAACAATCTGTAATAGATGTGCTTCCGGCAAATATTGCCAAAGAGTACAAAACTCTTCCAATAGAAATAACAGATGGAATTTTGAAGATTGCAATCTCAGACCCTACTGATCTTGATACCATAGATTCGCTTCGATTCATACTAAAAAGAGATGTCGAAGCTGTTATAGCGCCTTCTGACCAAATCAAAAAGATGATTGACCATTATTATGGCTCTCTTAATGAGAATGTTGATTCATTTCTGAAGGATATTGATGGAAGCGATAGTATTGAATCAACCCTGACGCAAGGTTCCAAGGATGAAGACGAGGATTCCAATGCGGAAGATACTCCGATTATTAAGCTGGTGTTTCTTATAATAATGGAAGCATTCAAAAAAAGGGCAAGCGATATACATGTCGAACCGTTGGAGAAAAAATTTAGAATAAGATACAGAATAGACGGTGTGCTTGTAGAGGTTGATAGTCCTCCTAAATATCTGCAGGCAAATATTATAAGCCGTTTAAAAATTATGGCAAAACTCGATATTGCCGAAAAAAGAGTTCCTCAAGACGGGCGAATCCAGTTAAAGATAATGGATAAAAGTATTGACCTGCGTGTTTCGAGCGTTCCAACTTCTCACGGCGAAAGCATCGTAATGAGAATACTCGATAAAACTAATATCATGATAGACATATCGTCTTTGGGTTACTTCCCTGATGATATTGACACTGTTAATAAGATAATAGGTATGCCTGATGGGGTATTTCTTGTTACAGGGCCGACTGGTTCAGGTAAGACGACATCTCTTTACGCGTTTCTAAATACCGTAAATAAACCATCCAGAAAGATTATAACTGCAGAAGACCCTGTAGAGTACCATCTTGAAGGCATAAATCAGGTTCAGATAAATGCTTCTATAGGGATGACTTTTGCTGTGGCGCTTAAAGCGATGATGAGGCAGGCCCCTAATATTATAATGGTGGGAGAGATTCGCGACGGTGAAACTGCAGAAATTGCTATAAATGCGGCACTGACCGGTCACTTTGTTTTAAGTACGCTGCACACAAATGATGCTCCAAGCGCTGTTACGCGACTAATTGATATAGGGGTAAAACCATTTCTTGTGGCATCGGCAATCAGAGCTATTATGGCTCAGAGGCTTGTAAGAAGAATATGTGCTAACTGCAGTGAAGATTATGAGCCTACAGAAATTGAAATGCAAGTAATGGGAATAGACAAAGAAGCGCTTAAAAAGGCTAACTTTAAGAAAGGTAAAGGTTGCACTGAATGCCATAATTCTGGATATAAGGGACGATTCGGTATAATAGAAATATTTATGCTGACTGAAGAATTGCAGGACTTAATATTCAAAGGGGCATCTTCATTCCAGCTCAAAGAAGCGGCAAGAAAAGCCGGCATGAGGACTCTCAGAGAAGACGGAGTTCGAAAAGTAATGGCAGGGATGACTACTCTCGAAGAAGTTGTAAGAGCCTCAATCGCGGATGAAGAGTAAATATTGGAGATATAAATGAATACTGAAAGTGTAGTTTTAAAAGAGATAATGCTGTCCGAGTCGCTTATAGACAAGGAACAGGTAATGGAAATTGAAGAAGAGCATACTCGTACCGGTCACTCTTTTGCAGATCTTTTGGTCTCATACCAGATAGTTACAAAGGAACAGCTTCTGGAAATAATAGCATCGCATCTTGGAACTGAGGTTATTGATTTAAATAATGTAGAAATAGGAAAAGAAATAGTCTCTCTTCTTGAGCCTGCGCAGGCAAGGATGTACGGAGCAATACCTTTTGCACTTGATAATGACGGTTCGCTAAAAATTGTCTTAAGTTCTCCATTGAATTATCAAATATCCGAAGACCTGAGCTTTATCATAAATAAGAGCTTAAAAGTTTATGTAGCAAGTCAAAGCCAAATTTTTAACGCAATAGAGAAGTATTATCCGACGACTTCTATGAGCGATGTGCTTGCAGACTTGGATACAGGCATAGAAGATATTTTAGGCGCTGAAACTGATGAGAATAGACTGGCCCAACTAGCCAACGATGCACCAATTATAAAGTTTGTGGATGTGATTTTATATCAGGCTGTTAAAGATCAGGCAAGCGATATTCACTTTGAACCTTTCGAGAATTGTTTTAAAATACGCTACAGGGTCGATGGAGCTCTATATGAGATGGCTCCGCCGCCGAAAAATCTTGCGTTACCTGTAATAAGCCGTATAAAAATCATGAGCGGGCTAAATATTTCTGAAAGACGGCTACCTCAAGATGGAAGAATTCAGGTGAGGATTGCAGGAAAAACAGTAGATTTACGCGTATCTACCATTCCCACTCAGTATGGCGAGTCAGTCGTGCTGAGAATTCTGGATAAAACCATAGTTAATCTTGATCTGAATGCGCTTGGTATTGATGATAGCGTGCTTTTGCAAATTCGTAAAACCATAGAACGGCCAAATGGGATATTTATTGTTACTGGGCCGACAGGTTCCGGAAAAACTACGACTCTTTATTCATGCCTGAAAGAAATAAATAAGGTTACTGAAAAAATACTTACAGCAGAAGATCCTGTAGAGTATGAGCTTGAAGGCGTTATACAGGTGCCAATTAACCATGCAATTAATATGACCTTTGCAAGAGCCTTGAGAGCATTTTTGCGACAGGACCCTGACATTATCATGCTCGGAGAAATCCGTGACCTTGAGACTGCTCAAATGGCAGTTCAGGCGTCTCTTACCGGGCATTTTGTATTTTCCACCCTGCACACCAAAGAGGCGGCTGACGCTATTACCAGACTTATAGATATGGGTGTAATGCCTTATCTGATAACCTCAGCCCTTGTCGGAGTGATAGGGCAGAGGCTTTTAAGAAAAATATGTAAATCTTGCAAGACGAGTTATGAACCCAAAGACGAAGAACTTGCGCTTCTTAATTTAACAAAAGAAGACATTAAAGACAAAAAATTTTACTATGGCAAGGGATGCAGTTTTTGTAATAACACGGGATACAAAGGGCGAAAAGCGATAGTTGAATTGCTTAGGATAACACCTGAAGTATGTGACTTGATAAATAAATGTTCTCCAACCATTGCCATAAGAAGAAAGGCGATAGAGCAAGGGATGGTAACAATGAGGAATGACGGAATCAAGTCAATACTCAATGGCGAAACAACTATTGAAGAGATACTCAAATACACTTAGAATTAGCTCATAGAACATAACTAAATAGGGTCAGGTATATTATGTCTATTGAAATGATTGGCTTGCTCGAGCTGATAATAGCAGAAGAGGGAAGCGATTTGCATATTGAAGTAGGGGCGGCTCCTACTTTAAGACTTAACGGCGGATTAGTTCCTCTTGATTGCCCTCAACTTAAACCCGAAGATACTGAAAGACTGATTAAGTCTATTACCTCTGATTTTCACCAGAAGACGATACGAGAAGTAGGGACTGTAGATTTCGGGTTTGATTTCAGCGGGAAAGCAAGATTCAGGGTAAGCGCATTCAAGCAAAAAGGCGTTTATGGTGCGGTACTCAGACTGATTCCAAATAATTTTTTAACTCTTGAACAAATAGGGCTACCGCCGGTAATCAAGGATTTGCTTTATCGTCCGAGAGGCCTCGTTCTTGTTACCGGTCCGACAGGAAGCGGGAAGAGCACAACTTTAGCCTCAATGATAGATGTGATTAACTCTGAAAGGGACTCTCATATTGTAACAATTGAAGACCCTATAGAGTTCTACCATAGGCACAAGAAAGGATTGGTAATTCAACGAGAAGTAGGTGTGGATGTGCCATCATTTGAAGAAGCTTTGAAGCGTGCCCTCAGGCAAGACCCTGATGTCATACTAGTTGGCGAAATGAGGGACCTTGAAACTATGAAAGCAGCTGTTACCGCGGCCGAAACGGGCCATTTGGTTTTTGCTACTCTTCATACAGTAGGAGCGGCTAGAACTGTTGACAGAATAATTGATGCTTTCCCTCAAAATCAGCAGGATCAGATTAGAACACAATTAGCCTCATCGTTAATTGCTGTTATATCTCAGGTGCTTTTGAAAAGAGCAGACAGAAATGGAAGAGTAGCCGCTTTCGAGGTAATGATTTCTATGCCGGCTGTACAATCTTTAATCAGAGAAAATAAGACATATTTGATTACATCTGTACTGCAAACCGGGGCAAAATGGGGTATGAATACGCTAGACAGCCATCTCGTCGAGCTTTATATGAAAAATATTATCTCTTATGAGGATTTGATAACTAAAGCACAGGATCCCGACTCAGTCATTAAGAAGATTAAAGGACAGACGGGATAATAACTTAAACACAAATTTAATTCTAAGTTTAACTCAGAGGTTAATCGTGGCGCAATACACATATACAGCAATGAATTCGGCTGGCAAAGAGGTCAAAGGAACAATGTCAGCCGTCAAGGAAGCAGAAGTAAGCTCCGCTCTGAAGGCCAATGGCTACTTTCCCATAGAAATAAAGGAAGTTGCAGTCAAGAAAGGCACAGAAAAATCGCAAAAAATCGGTGGAGCTAAGAAAAAGAGTATTTTTGACATACAGATTGGGTCAGTTAAAATCCCCTCCAAAGAACTGGTCCTTTTTACCAGGCAGTTATCAATACTCCTTGATGCCGGGTTACCGCTTATCAGAGCTTTGAGGACATTGGAAAGACAGTCCAGGAATAAAATTACTAAGAGAATATTGAGTGAAACTGCCGATTATGTTGAAGGTGGTTTTACATTCTCAGAGGCTCTAACAAAAAATCCGAAAAGCTTTGACAAACTTTATACAAATATGGTCATGGCCGGTGAGTCCGCAGGCGCCATGGAAGTAATTCTAGGAAGACTTGCCTTTTTTATGGAAAAATTAGCTAAGATTTTAGCTAAGATAAAGTCTGCGATGATTTATCCGACTGTGGTTCTTACTGTAGCATTAGGTGTAACCGCATTTCTTATGGTTTTTATCGTTCCAAAATTTGCGACGATATTTGGCGAACTTTTGAATGGTATGCCTTTGCCAGGTCTAACTACATTTGTTATGGAGATAAGCAACGCGTGTATGAATTATTATATCCATATTATAGTGTCAATAGTTGCGTTGATAGCTATTCTGAAGATAGCAAAAAAGACAAAGAAAGGCAGATATATTATTGATAGCATGAAATACAAAATGCCGGTAGTTGGGTCGCTTGTTTCAAAGACATCAATAGCTAGATTTTCGAGGACTTTTGGAACTCTTCTGTCTTCAGGTGTGCCCGTTCTAAGAGCGCTTTTAATTGTTAGAGACACAGCAGGTAATGCCTTAGTAGAAAGGGCAATACAGAAAGTTCATGATGCTGTAAAAGAAGGTGAGACTATCGCCGTACCGCTTGCTGCTACCAAAATATTCCCGGACATGGTTATCAGTATGATAGAAGTAGGGGAAGAAACAGGGAAACTTCCCGAAATGCTAGATAAAATATCAGATACTTATGAAGATGAAGTTGATAATGCAGTTGAGGCTATGACATCTCTTATTGAACCTTTAATGATTGTTTTTATGGCAGTAATAGTAGGAACAATTGTTATAGCTATGTTTATGCCGCTAATCAAGATTATGCAGACTCTTGGCGGTTGATGGTAATGAGCGAGAAAGTATATATTCTTGACATAGGTAATACCAATACCAGATGCTCTCTCTATGACGAAGGGCGTTTTATTCAGATTTTTGAGAAGCGGACCAAGGATTTGTATGCCGACGATATTCCCCGTGGGCTTCCTATTGCAGCTGCAAGCGTCGTTCCATGGGCGAAGGATAAACTCAAGAGAGACGATATCTACTATGTATCCAATCAATCAGTTTCGGGCATTGATTTGTCACTGGTTCAGGCAGAAAAACTCGGTCCTGACAGAATTGCAAACCTTGCTGCATTGAAAGCCCTTTCAACACTTCCTGCTGCAGTAATAGATATTGGTACTGCCATAACTCTTGAAGCCCTAGATGAAAATGCTGTATTTGTAGGAGGCATAATAGCCCCCGGTCGCGAACTTCAAAGAAAGGCTTTAGGTTCTTACACGGCCGCTCTTCCGTATATTCCTGTTAGCGGCGGAAGGACTTATAAGACCTTTGGCAGGGATACTGAAGATTCAATAATTCTTGGAACTGATTACGGCGTCATCGGAGCGGTCAAAGAATTTATGGCTGTAACAAGAAGAGAGATCAAGACTGATAAGATTTCATTCTTTGTCACAGGTGGAGATGCCTCGATTCTTGCAAGAAATATTCCTGAACTCAAAACTCTTCCTAAGGAATTCACTTTGATTGGAGTTCTTGAGATCTGGAAACTCAATCACTAAGCGACTTTTATTCTCAACAGGTTTTTCTTATTATGCCTTTTAACGGATATTTCGATAATTCTGCTACCTCTTTCCCGAAGCCTAAAGCCGTTGCGCTCGAGATGTCCCGATACCTGAACGAGATAGGCGGGCCTTACGGAAGGAGTTTTTACGATAGATCTCTAACTGTTTCCAGAAAAATAGAAGAAGTAAGAGACAAGCTTGCAGAAATCTTAGGAACAGAGAATTCTTCAAATATAGTTTTTACTCACAATGCGACTTCTGCTATAAATACAGTGTTGAGTGGGTTAAAACTTTCTGGCAAGGAAATTCTTATCAGCCCGATGGAACACAATGCGGTGATGCGACCGCTGCTTAGCCTAACTCATAACAAGTCCTGTTCATATAGGGTTCTTCCCTGCTTCTTGGATGGAATGATTGACCTTGAAAAAGTAAAGAGCATGATAAGCACAAATACAGCGCTCGTTATTGTATGCCACGAGAGCAATGTGAATGGAGTTATTCAGCCAATATCTGAGATCAAAAAGATAATTGGAGGAATTCCAATTCTGATTGACGCCGCTCAGTCTGCAGGGAATATACCTTTGGAGATAGACAAAAATAGTTATGACTTTGTAGCAGTTACAGGGCATAAAAGTCTGCGTGGGCCGACAGGCACAGGCTGTTTATACCTTAAAGATGAAAAACTTTTAGAGCCCCTAATCTCTGGCGGAACAGGTTCTAAGTCGGAGAGTTTTGATATGCCTGATTTTATGCCTGACAAATTTGAAGCTGGAACTCCAAATATTGCAGGGATTTTTGGTCTTGGCGGATCTTTGGATAATAGACCTGAACCTAAACATACGAAGAAAGACTTGCTGGATCTCATCGCTGCTATAAAATCAATGGGAAAATATCGTGTTTACTGTGCTTTGGAAAACTCGAATCAAGGCAATTTGTTTTCGATAACTTCAGACTTAATCAGCGTGTCTGATTTGGGTTTTTTACTCTATAAAGAATACGGATTTGAGACGAGAGTCGGACTTCATTGTTCTCCTCTTGCTCATCAGACGCTTGGAACTTTCCCTCATGGTACTTTGCGGATTTCTCCATCGATTTATCACTCAAAAGATGATTTTAATCATCTTCTGGATAGTTTACTGCAAACTTGTAGGAATATATTCTAAGAATGCACTAGAATAGTCGCAGTCAAATAGACTATCAAAAACCAAATTAAACTTATATGAAACTTGACAGCTTATATTCGAAAAAAATTGTTCTTGGCGTTACTGGGAGTATAGCTATCTATAAGTCGGCTGAACTAATCAGACTGCTTAAAAAAGCAGGGTGCGAGGTTCAAGTGGTAGCTACAAAATCCTCCAAAGAGTTTATTGCTCCTCTGACTTTTCAGACTCTTTCAGGCCGACAGGTCTATGATGAAATGTTCAATGATAATATTGAGTTTAAAATCGGTCATATTTCAATTGCCAGATGGGCTGACTTGATTCTGATAGCTCCAGCATCTGCTAACATTATTGCAAAGATGGCTAATGGTATTGCCGATGACTTGCTCAGCACAATCTGCCTAGCTTCGAAAGTTCCTATTGCTGTTGCTCCAGGAATGAATGAGACTATGTGGGAGAATCCGGCGACACAGGAAAATATATCAAAACTCTTAAATCGCGGTGTAAAGCTAATTGGGCCGAATTCAGGCTTTCAGGCGTGTGGTGAGATTGGAAATGGTAGAATGTCTGAACCCAAAGAGATAATAGAAGCAATCGAAATATTTTTCCTGCCTCAAATCTTTAAAGACAAAAAAATTATGATTACCGCCGGCCCAACAATTGAACCTATAGATCCAGCCCGGTACATAAGCAATTACAGCTCAGGAAAAATGGGTTACGCGATTGCGGATATAGCTCAGAAGATGGGCGCTGTCGTTACGCTTGTCAGCGGGCCGGTTCATTTGGAGCCGATTCAAGGCTTAAACCTAATCAAAGTGAAAACAGCAAATGAGATGTATCATGCCGTGAAGGATAATATTGAAGGCATTGACATCTTTATTGGAGCCGCGGCAGTAGCTGACTACAGATTAGAACAGCCTTTTACGGAAAAGATCAAAAAGAGTGAAGATAGTCTGACGCTGAAACTTGTCAAGAATCCAGATATCATTAGTTCTGTTTCAAAGCTCAATAATGTTCCTGTGGTTGTCGGTTTTTCAGCTGAGACAACCAATCTCGAAGAGAATGCCCTAATGAAACTAAACGCTAAGAAAATAGACATCATAGCCGGGAATCTTGTCGGAGAAAATAAAGGGTTTAATTCTGAGGAGAACGAACTCATTCTTCTGACAAAAAACGGCGCTAAAGTTAAACTTGGCTTAAAACCAAAGAAAATGTTAGCCAAGGAACTCCTGTTTTTTGTATGTGACTATTACAAGGAAAAGATTAAATGATTAACATCCATGGATTTAAACAAAAGAAAGAAAATAAAGAAAAGATTTCGGTGATGACCTGCTACGATTTCACGACAGCTAAAATCATAGATAAGTCTGATATTGATTGCGTGCTGGTTGGCGACAGCGGCTCGATGGCAATGTTCGGATGCCGTTCTACCATAAATGCTACGATTGAAATGATGGCTCTTTTAACAAGTTCTGTGGCAAAGGGTATTACTCAGAAATTCCTGATAGGTGATATGCCTTTCTTATCCTACAAGAAGGGCTTAAAGACAACGATGGAGAACATTGACAAGATAATGAAAGCTGGAGCCAATGCTGTTAAACTAGAAGGTGTTAGAGGTAATGAGAAAATAATAAAACATCTGATTTCTTTCGGAATACCTGTCATGGGACATATAGGGCTTATTCCGCAGTCCATTAATATGATTGGCGGCTATAAAGTTCAGGGAAAACATAGTGAAGATGCCGATAGGCTTCAAAATGAAGCTAAGGAATTGGAAAGTCTGGGGTGTTTCTCCATAGTTCTTGAGTGTATGCCCACAGATCTATCAAGGAAGATAACAGAGTCTCTAACTATTCCGACAATCGGAATAGGGGCCGGGCCTTACACTGACGGACAGGTAACCGTCATCCATGATATGCTCGGGCTTGAGTCCGAAAAGAAAGCAAAGTTCGTAAGAAAATATTTAGATGGGTATAATTTGATTTTGAATGGATTGAACAAGTTTCACTCAGATGTTGTATCTGGCAATTATCCGTCTCAGGATGAGAGTTATTTCTGGAGAGAAGAATGAATATTTTCAAAGACATTCACGATTGGATAGCTTTTCGAAAGAATTTGCCTGCCGGAAACACTCTTGGCGTTGTTATGACTATGGGAGCTTTGCACGAGGGGCATTTCAGTCTGATTAGACGAAGCAAGCAGGAAAACGACTATACAGTTTGCACGATATTTGTTAATCCTACCCAGTTTGACAGAAAAGATGACTTTGACAAATACCCGATAACTTTGGATGCAGACAGTTTAGCTCTTAAAAATCTTAAGACCGATTTTCTTCTGGTTCCTGATTACAAACAAATTTACCCTGATGAATACCGCTACAAGGTAATAGAGAATGAATTAAGTACCATCCTGTGCGGAGCAACACGAAAGGGACATTTTGACGGAGTCCTGTCCTTACT
>JBAXXY010000098.1:0-10904 GCA_037127655.1 Lentisphaerota bacterium | reverse complement strand
GCTGCTCTTTGAATCCGACTGCCCTAAAGATTGTAACTGCCTTCTGCCCTGGACCTATCACAATTATTGTGCCATCTGTCGATGGAGTATCAAAAATTGGATTTAGAATTCCCGAGCATGAATTTGTTCTTCAACTTATAAAAAAACTGAATGCGCCTCTTGCTGGCACGAGTGCCAACCTTTCTGGAGAACCAGCGGCTCTTAATGTAAACGATGCCCTCTCTTCTCTGAGAATAAAACCATCGCTTTCTATAGACGGTGGGGCTTTGCCGAAAGAATCCCTTGCTTCGACAGTAGTAGAAATCGTTGGCGATGAATTGAAAATTATCCGTAAAGGTGCAATATCTTACGATAGCTTAATAAAAATATTAAAATAATTTCAGTGGAAGTTGATTTTTTAAAACACTTTCCATTATAATTGGCAAAATTTATCTTTATCTAAATCTAACAATTTTAGTCAACAAGGAAATACTGAAAAATGAAAAATACTGACACTTATGCTGAACTCATAATTGACGGCAATAGCTATAAATTCCCTATTGTAATCGGCACTGAAAATGAAAAAGCTATCGATATTTCAGGACTTAGGAATAAGACAGGTTATATCACTCTGGATACAGCTTTTATGAACACAGGCGCCTGTAAAAGCAAAATCACATTCATTGATGGAGAAAAAGGGATTTTGAGGCACAGAGGAATTCCTATTGAGGAACTTGTCGAAAAATGCAGCTTTGTTGAAACAGCTTATCTGCTTTTACACGACAAAATTCCGAATAAAGAAGAATACAAGAGATTTTCTGCGATATTAAATGAAAGCTCTCTTCTTCATGAGAGTATGCACCACTTCTTTGACCATTTTCCTCTCCACTCTCATCCAATGCATATATTGTCAACCATGATAAATGCACTATCTACTTTCTATCCTCATGTTGACTCTGAATCTGTTGACCATGATATTTTTAAGTCTTCAGCCTTCTTGATTTCTGTATTCAGGACAATTGCGGCGTTTTCATACAAAAATTCAATAGGCGAACCTATCGTTTATCCAAAACATGACCTGCCTTTCTGCGCTAACTTTTTAAATATGATGTTTGACTCGCCAGTCAAGCCTTATGATATTGATGAAGAAGTCGTATCAGCGCTTAACAAACTGCTCATAATTCATGCAGATCATGAGCAGAACTGTTCAACCACTGCTGTGAGAGTAATTGGAAGCGCACAGGTAAATTTATATGCTACAATATCAGCAGGCGTCAATGCTCTGTCAGGTCCGCTTCATGGCGGCGCCAATCAGGCGGTAATCGACATGCTTACCACTATCCAAAAGGATGGCGGCAATTATAAGAAATATGTGGATCTGGCAAAAGATAAAGCCAATAATTATAAATTAATGGGCTTTGGTCACAGAGTTTATAAGACTTTTGATCCCAGAGCTCTCATTATGAAAAAAGAATGTCACCACCTTCTTGAGAATTTAAAATCAACCGACCCTCTCCTTGATATAGCTATGAAGCTCGAAGAAGTTGCCCTTAGTGACGATTACTTTATATCAAGAAACCTCTATCCTAATGTGGATTTCTATAGCGGTATTATTTACAAGGCGATTGGGATTCCCACCGATATGTTCACGGTGATGTTTGCCATTGCCAGACTTCCGGGTTGGATTGCCCAATGGAGAGAGATGATAAATAGTCCGGACAAAAAAATTGTGAGACCAAGACAGATATATACTGGGCACACTCTGAGGCATATAGAAAGAGATTGATTACGATCAGTTCATCTTAATACCTTCCAGAAATGATTTAGCTTCGGTCTCCCCGCTTTTGCTCGATAAGGAAAGCCAATTGAGGCCGTAGCTGTAGTTTTGTTCTGTTCCCTGTCCCATTATGCAATAAAACCCCAACTCCTTTTGTGCCCTTGAATCGTCCTGCAAAGCAGCTTTTCGTAGCCAGTGGTAGGCCATGTCAGAATCTTCATTTGTGCTTTCTTTGTCGTTCGCATAGTACATTGCAAGATTATACTGAGCTCTAGGGAAGCCAAGTTGTGCAGATTTCATGTAGTACTTCAAAGCTTTTTTCTTATCAGCTGCTTCCCCTATTCCCTGTTCAGCGAACGATCCTAGCATAAAAAGCGCATAAGGGTCATTTTGTTCTGCGGCTTTTTTGAACCAATAAGCTGAATTCCATATGTTTGTTTTAACTAGAATCCCATTGAAATAATATTCCCCCAACCTAACTTGAGCTGATACTATATTGTTTTCAGCCGCCATTTTATAATATTTGAAAGCCATGACTTTGTCTTGATCAACTCCTCTTCCAGTCTCATAACAAACTCCGGCAGATTCAAAGGAATCAACTATATTGTTTTCAGCCGCCATTTTTATGTACGGGAAAACTTCTTTTAGCGCCGTCCCATTTTCGAGTTTAATTTTTGCAAGCATATATAGAGCTTCAGGATCATTCTCCTGTGCCGCAAGAACTATAAGTTTCATGCCTAGTTCTTTGTTTTTTAATGGATCCTTTTCGTCCAGATAGATTTTTGCAAGCTCTCTGTTTGCGGGGGCAAATGATGCATTACTGCATTCATAAAGCAGTTTTATCGCTTTTGGCATATCGGCAGTTAATATCACTGTTCCTGAATCGGAACTGAAATTCTCTCCAGTCTTATAATACATAGCCAAGTTATATTTTGCCTGAACCACGCCTGCATCAGATGCTTTTTTATACCACCTAAGAGCCTCAATTTTATTGACTTCCGTCCCTAATCCCTGGTCATAGCAGAGTGCAAGGTTAAATTGTGCTGTAGGATTACCTTTCTCCGCAGCTTCGAAATACCAATCGAACGCTGAATACAAATCTTTTGAGACGCTCTTTCCATAAAAATACGCATTTCCTAGAGCAAGACAAGAATCGGCATTGCCTCCGATAGCTGAATCTCTCAACTTTTTGATTCTTTCTTCTTCAGAATTGTAACAATGAGCGGTTATTACCCAAAAAATAAAAGTCAAAAAAAGAATTCTTTGAATGTTGAGTTTAAACATAAACCTAGATTATTCACCGATTATTTTAATCATCACTCTTTTGTTTCTGTTTCCGTCAAATTCGCCATAGAAAATTTGTTCCCAGGGACCAAAGTCAAGTCGTCCGTCAGTTACTGCGACTACAACTTCCCTTCCCATAATCTGTCGTTTTAGATGAGCATCTGCATTGTCCTCTCCAGTTAAATTGTGTCGGTAATGTCCGATTGGTTCATGTGGAGCAAGTTTTTCGAGCCACTTTTCGTAATCGTGATGAAGGCCGCTCTCATTATCATTTATAAAAACTGATGCCGTTATATGCATAGCATTGCAAAGGAGCAAACCCTCTTTTATATCAGATTCTTTTAAGCATTTTTCAACATCGCTTGTGATGTTTACAAATCCTCTCCTGCCGTTAACATGAAACCAAAGTTCTTTTTTATAGCTTTTCATTTATTCTTTACTCTAAGTTTAAATGCTAATTATTAATGATTAGAATCAAATATTTAAGTTTTCAAAAGTAATAGTTTTAACTCCTGATTTAACCATCTCCTCTATTGCTTTTGCCGAATCATTTGATTCAATATTTACTGCTTTTGCCGCATCTAAAAGCAGATTTACTTTATAGTTAAACTTCAGCGCATCAAGCACACTAAATTTAACGCAATAGTCAGTCGCAAGGCCTCCGACATAAAGTTCTGATATTTTAAATAAGGTTAAAATGCTATGAAAACTCATACTATGCGCATTTTTTGCATGGAAAGCAGAAAAACAGTCGGTATCAGGTCCCATGCCTTTGTATAAGAGGCATACAGCTTTAGGAAGTTCCAAGTCCGGGTGGAATTGCGCTCCCTTTGTATCTTTTACGCAATGAATAGGCCACTTGCCTCCAAACTCTTTAAAGTGAGATGTTTTTAGCGGATGCCAGTCTCGAGTGGCAAAAATTGGCAATCTCTTGTTGTAAAATTCATTAATATATTTATTCAAAACAGGGATAATTATGTCTGCTTGAGGTACTGCCAAAGCGCCTCCAGAACAGAAATCATTTTGAACATCTACAATTAACAGGGCTTTTCCATTATTCATATAAATTCCTGCAATGAAATATAAAGAGCATGTCAATATTCTTTAAATATAGTAAAATTATCGGTGTGATACAAAATTTTACTATGCTATCCATTTAAGTTCATTAGAGATAGTTTGTCCATCTAAATTCCGATGGAATAAGGGGTCAAATGTTATATAAGTGCTCATCTTGCGGATCTGAACTTGAAGCTCTTTCTGCTCCACAGTTATGCAAAAACTGCGGAGCAACTGACTTTTCAGCTTGTCCTTCTTCAAATTTAAGCAAGGGGCTTGTCATAGCAGGATTTAAGCTCATTAATCGCATAGGTTTTGGAGGAATGGGGGAAGTATGGCTGGCCGAACAGACCGCGATGGGGCGACTGGTGGCGCTAAAAATCCTTCACCCTGATTTTAGTAGGAACCCCAATTTCACAAATAGATTTATAAATGAAATCAAGCACTCAGCTAAACTTGATCATCCCAACATAGTTACAGCTTTTGATGCCGGTGTTTATGAAGGTATTTATTACTTAGCTTCAGCTTATATAAGGGGCAAACAGCTTCAGCAGAAACTTACAGAAGAGAAAATTGTAAGTGAAAAGGAATCTTTGAATATAGCTCTTGGAGTCTCAAAGGCTCTTGCTTATGCCTGGAATGAATTTAACATCCTGCATAGGGATATTAAACCCGGCAACATTATAATTGATCTTTCGTCAACTCCTAAGCTTTTGGATCTTGGCGTAGCAAAAACCATAAGCGATGACAATTCTCTGACTATAGACGGCGATGTCGTAGGTACCCCTCACTACATAAGCCCTGAACAGGCAAAATCAGAAAAACTTGATTTCCGTGCAGACATATATTCGTTAGGCGCCACGCTATACCATATTTCCACAGGTGTTCTTCCATTCGAAGGCCCATCGGCAATGAGTGTATTGGCAAAACATATCACGGATGAACTTATCCCTCCAATTGAAAGGAATTCAAAAATTTCGCCTGCCTTGAATAATCTAATAATAAAGATGATGGAAAAGAAAAAAGATAACCGTCATCAGTCATGGGAAGCTGTTATTTTTAATATTGAGGGGATTCTTGAGGGCAGGTTTTCTTCAGAACAAATAACTGTCAAAAAGACGGCTGAAAGCTCAAGAAAAATACTAAATGAAAATGCTACATCTATTCCAAGAGATGACCTTACCAGAGTTATGAAAGTTGAAAAGGTAGTCTCTGCTCAAAAGCCAATACCAGATACACTCTCTTCAGAAGAAATACGGACGACGGTAAAACCAGTTGAGTGTGAAATTCCTCATAACGAGAAGATTAAACTTAAAATATTTATTTTAGGAATACTAGCCTTGCTGATTATCGGGGGTTTTATACTTGCCGGGATTTACGAAAAAGAGCTCAAAGCTTACCCTGCTATTCTTTTCGTATTCAATTTGTACGATAAGTGTGAGGCAATTCTTAATGTTTCTATCACCAAACTCTTTTTCATGGTAACAGGTAAAGGACTAATTCAATCTTCAGGATCTCATCTTAAAATTTCATTGATCCTGTATTGCTATTTAGCGCTATCTTTAGTTATTTTTAGCTCATTCTGGTCTGCATCACTTGCGGAAAAATATTTGAAAAAACTTCGTTTGCCTTTCTTTCTGGGAGGATTATTTTTTCCGATAATTTTTCCAATTATTGCAAAAAATAGAGTTGAATTCATATATCGAAAAAATAGAACGGAGCACGGGAAAACCAATGTCTTTGCCGATAATGAAAGCAAGTGCGACTACAAGTATAATCTTTTTAAGAAGATATCAAAAGGTGATGATGGAGCGCCTAATGGTCCATTTACATTTGAATTAACGGATGATTCTATTCACGCAGTCGAAAAAATATCCGAAGTTAAAAAGGATCAATTGACCTTGGATGTCAGACTTGAGAACGGCAATATCAAAAAGATAAGAGTTCCATTTTCAAGCATAAAAACTTTCTCAAGCGAATAATAAATTTTGTTAATTTAATATTAGTTTTGGCGAAATTATTGGAAGTTAGTTATAATAAGACCTTGCAGTTAACCATTTAACCAAATAAAAAGGAAGGGCATATATGTCAGGGCTCATTGATATTAAGATGCTTGAAAAAGCATGGACCGATGTAAACAAGAAATGGCCAAAAGCTAAACCATTCGGAAGTTTTGTTCTAGGTTCAGGATGGGGCGATGCCATTAAAGTTTTTAACATCAAAGCTGAATTATCTTATGGCGATATTAGCGGTTTTGGTAAGACGGGTGTAATTGGCCATGCAGGCAAACTTTCATTAGTCGAAATAAAAGGAAAAGAGTTCTTTGTATTTCAGGGCAGAAGACATTACTACGAAGGCGAAGGGTGGACTCCTGTTCTTGTTCCGGCTTATATAACCAAAAAGAGCGGAGCAAAAATTTTCTTCTTAAGCAACGCTGCAGGCGGCATCAAATATGCTCCAGGCGACCTTATGATTATAAATGGGCATATCAATCAAATTGGCGCAAATCCTCTTATGGGGCCTCATCATGCTGAACTCGGACCAAGATTTCCAGATCAGACAAATACCTATGATTTAGATTTAATCAAAGTTATGGACAGTTGTGCCAAGAAAGCTAAGGTCAAAATTAAAAAGGGCGTCTATCTTGCTGCTTCAGGTCCGAGCTATGAAACACCGCCTGAAATAAAATTCTACAAGACTATCGGCGCAGATGCCGTTGGTATGTCAACAGTTCCTGAAGCCATCGTAGCTAACTCTATGGGCTTGAAAGTAGCGGCAATTTCATGCATAACAAATTTTGCAGCAGGTATTAGTCCTGTTCCTCTCTCTCACAAGGAAGTGGTTGAAACTCTCGACACTACAATGCCGCAGATTCATAAGCTGATTCCGGAAATTGTAAAGGCTTTTTCCGAACTCAAGATCAAATAATCACTATAACGCTAAATTTGACAATAATTATTAGTATGATACCGTATCAGTGTCTTTCGGTAAGATACTAATAATTAAACATAGGAGGTTTGTAATGAACCCGAAAATTGAAAAAGCATTAAATGATCAGATAAATTTTGAGTTATATTCTTCGTATATCTACATGGCTATGGCTTCATATTTTAGGTCATTAAGTCTAAGCGGCTTTGCACATTGGATGGAAATCCAAGTACAGGAAGAGCTTGCGCATGCTTTGAAGCTTTATAATTATATAACAGAGAGAGGTGGAATAGCAGTTTTTGATGCTATAGCAAAACCTCCGCAGACTTGGGATTCTCCGACAGATGTTTTCAAACATTCTCATGAACATGAACAGATTGTTACATCAAGAATGCATGAAATAGTTGACCTGTCCCTCAAGGAGAAAGACCATACTACAAATGCTCATATACAGTGGTACTTGAATGAGCAGGTTGAAGAAGAATCAAAAGTGCTTGGAATTTATCAGCAGCTCAAGTTTGCAAATAATTCGCCTCAAGCTCTATTAATGTTTGATAGAGAGCTTGCTCAGAGAATATTTGTAGATCCAAATGCTCCGAACGCTCAAAAACAACCTTAACAATATTAAACTAAAATAGGAGAAAATGATGAAGAAATTTATATGCGGAATCTGCGGTTATGTACACGAAGGAAGCGAAGCTCCGGCAAAATGCCCACAATGCGGCGCTCCAAAAGAAAAGTTCACAGAACAGACATCTTGCGGATGCGGAAGTCTTGTTTGGGCAGATGAACACAGAGTAGGAACAGCCAAGGGAGTTGACAAAGAAATCCTTGATGGATTACGCGCTAATTTTACAGGCGAATGCACAGAAGTAGGAATGTATATTGCTATGAGCAGACAGGCAGCTAGAGAAGGCTTTCCTGAAATAGCTGAAGCTTATCAAAGAATAGCTTGGGAAGAAGCTGAACACGCTTCTAAATTCGCTGAACTTCTCGGTGAGGTACTTGAAGGTGATACAAAGACTAATCTTAAGGCTAGAGTAATGGCTGAAAATGGTGCTTGCAAAGGCAAAAAAGATATTGCTACTAAAGCCAAACAGCTTAATCTCGATGCAATTCATGACACAGTTCACGAAATGTGCAAAGATGAAGCTCGTCATGGCCAGCAGTTTGCAGGTTTATTAAAGCGTTATTTTAACGAAAAACTTTAATCTAATAAGGTAAGTAAAATGAAAAATTATGTATGTGATGTATGCGGATGGATTTATGACCCAAGCAAAGGCGATCCAGATAATGGCGTAAAAGCCGGAACACCTTTTGACAAAATCCCGGAAGGTTGGGTTTGTCCTGAATGCGGAGTAGGTAAAGATAGTTTTTCTCCGGCTTGATTACAAACTTAGGCTATTAGCCATAGTAAATAGTGATTTGCGTTAGCGTAAATCACTATTTTTTTGGCTAAATTCAAAAAAGTATGCTATTCTTTTAATTATTTAACCACATTTAGGAGAATTATAAATGAAAACGACTGTAGTAAAAGGCAATGTTCATTGGGTCGGATATGTTGACTGGGATGTAAGAGATTTTCATGGTTACGCTACAAGTAGAGGTAGCACATACAATTCTTATCTTATCATAGACAAAGATATTGCGATAATAGATTCGGTTAAAGCTCCTTATTCGGAATATCTTTTGGATAATATTAGAAGCCTGGTTAGCCTTGACGAAGTTAAATATGTTATTTGCAATCACGCCGAGCCTGACCATTCAGGATCTCTTCCGGTTTTGATGGAGAAATGTAAGAATGCCGTATTGGTCTGCAATGAGAAGTGCAAAAGCGCTCTTTCTATGCACTATGACACAAAACTCTGGATTTTTAAGATCGTTGATGATACTTCTACTCTTTCTTTGGGTGAAAATACGCTTAAATTCATCAATACTCCAATGGTTCACTGGCCTGAATCAATGGCAACTTTTCTACCTGAAAAGAAAATTTTATTTTCGATGGATGGATTTGGACAGCACTACGCAAGTTCAGGCAGATTCGATTATGAAGAAAATCTTATAGTTGTCCTGCAGGAAGCTAAAAAGTACTATGCTAATATAGTCATGCTCTATGGGAAACAGATCAAAGTTGTACTCGACAAGGCATTGCATATCGATATTGATATGATTGCGCCAAGTCATGGAGTGATTTGGAAAGAGCACATAGCAGAAATAGTCGAAAGATACAATAGATGGATAGAATGTAAACCAGCCCCGAAAGTAGTCATCTTTTTTGATACTATGTGGAAAAGTACTTCTCTTATGGCTGATGCAATATATGAAGGAGCTCTTCTTGATGGCGTTACTGTCAGAAAATTTGATCTAAAATATACTGACCTTACTACAGTTGCTACTGAAACTCTTGATGCCGCAGCCATTGCCGTTGGGACGCCGACTCTTAATAAGTCTCTTATGCCGAAAGTAGCAGAAGCTCTTACCTATCTCAAGGGTTTAGCTCCCGTCGGGAAATCAGCTATAGCATTCGGCTCTTACGGGTGGGCCAAGAAATCAGGACAGCATGATGTTTTGGAAATTCTAAAACAAATGAACTGCAATATCCTACTGGAAGAACCTGTTCAGTCACAATATGTGCCAACCCCTGAAGTTCTTGCCAAGTGCAGAGAAGCAGGAAAACTTCTTGCTGAAGTTGCTTTGAAGCATAAAAAATGAAGATAAGAGAGAAACTGGATTCTCTATATAATAAATACAATAAATTCGAGCTGATTCATCCGGATCCGCTCGAATTTATTTATGACTACAAACTTTCCGAAGATCAGGAAATAGTAGCTTTAATTGCATCTTCGCTTGCCTATGGAAGGGTCGCACAGATACTTATAAGCGTCAAAAAAGTTTTATCTATTCTTGGAGAACATCCTAAACAAACACTTTTAAAATCAGACTTAGATGAAATAGGGCTGAAACTAGGTTTGTTTAAGCACAGATTTACGACAGGGCAGGAAGTTTATCTTCTTTTAAAAGGCATAAAAGCTGTTTTAGATAAACATGGCTCGCTAAAAGTATGCTTTTGCAAGGAAGATAATAACTATCTTAGTAGGATTTCTAAGTTTGCCTCAGAACTCAACTCTTTCTTCGACAAGAATAAATCCTACTTGGTCCCATCTCCTGAAGATGGAAGCGCATGCAAAAGACTAATGCTCTTTCTTAAGTGGATGATAAGAAAAGATGAAGTTGACCCCGGGACATGGGCTGATACGGAACTGCTAGGAGATCTTATCATTCCTCTTGACACTCATATGTATTACATTTCCACGGAACTTGGATTTACTAAAAGAAAAAGCGCGGACTTGAAAACCGCGCTCGAAATAACCAAAAATTTTAGAAAATTAAATCATGAAGACCCAACTAAATACGATTTCACTTTGACTAGATTCGGCATCAGAAACGATATGCAGTACCAATCTCTTTTTGACTCAATAAACAGCTAGCCAAGTAGTAAATCACCGCCAGTTGGGTTTATCTAACTTTCAACTAATAGTGAATTCTATCAAGGAAGTAGCTTTGTCTATTTGAATCATAAACGAATCTGTAAATCCAGGAGAAACTCAGAGCTACATATCCTACATTGCCGTTTCCACTAAGCGCAAGAGCCCTAGGTTTGCTGGTTTGGTCAAAAGTGTATATGATTTTACTGAAGTCACTTCCTGTATTTCCTTCTCTTAGTTTGGTATATCCTCCATCTTCGGGACGAGTAAGAATCCAGATTTTATTGGCGCTATTGTCCGTGGCAACGCTTATAACTAGATCCAGGGGTTTAACTGTATATAGAGAACCGTCATTTTTGTATGTATCATTAGCTTCGTCATATAGGTATCTCACA
>JBAXXY010000097.1:0-10923 GCA_037127655.1 Lentisphaerota bacterium | reverse complement strand
ACGGATGGCAAATATCCCAAAACCTTTCTTTGGAGTTTCTTTTACATAAACTAGTTCTTTCATACAAACACCCATTAAAAATATTGAGTTAATACAAGTATATCGTGTGATTATGCATTTGAACTATTTCATTCGAAGTAATGTTTTGATTTAATGCTTTCTTTTGCTGCCTTGGGAATAGATTTGGACATTTGATTTTTCCTGATCATCTCAATTTGTCGATAAATGTAGATATATGCGGCTTTTATCAAATTAGCTGACGCAATGGATTGCATCACTTTGGGCGAGGAAGGAGGATTTTTCTATATAAAGAGAGAGTTTTCTTATATAAGGAAACGATTTTCCTATATGAGGAATAGGGTTTTTGATATAAGAAAAGGAGTTTCTTATATAAGCAGAGAGCAGTTTAATACAAGAAAACGATTCCTTTATATCACGGAAAAGGATTTTTATATCAAAGAAGAGCTTTCTTATATAAAACCAAGTTAGTTTTATATAGAAAAACTCAGGGGATGATTAAAGAACCTTCAACTATCTATAGAAGAGCTATGTTTTCGGGCAAACCGAACATAATATTCATGCACTGTATAGCCTGCCCTGATGCGCCTTTTGTAAGGTTGTCTATTGCAGATGCTACTATGAGTTTGCCGGTGTGTTCGTCATAAACAAAGCCAATTTCACAAAGATTTGTCATCGAGACATTTTTCGTATCAGGGAGTTTTGAGTTGGAAAGCACTCTGATAAACTGTTCATTTTTATAGTATTTGGAATATGCTTGCTCAATGACAGATAAATCTTTAATGCCTGTATCGGCGATAATTGTCGAGTTTATTCCTCTATTCATCGGAACAAGGTGCGGAATAAAATTGATTCTGAGTTCACTGATGCTGGCGGCATTTGCAAGCTCCTGTTCAATTTCCGGTAAATGTCTGTGCTTAACTACCGAATATGCCCTGAAGCTTTCATTGCACTCTGGGTAAATATAAGGAAGATCTACTTTTCTTCCCGCACCGCTTACTCCGCTTCCTGAAGAGACAACAATGCCTTTGGTAGAAATGAGTTTTTCTTTGAGTAAAGGCATTAAGGGAAGGATTATACTTGTCGGGTAACATCCAGCGCAGGCGATTAAATTAGCTGTTTTAATCTGCGACCTATATAATTCAGGCAGACCGTATGTTGCGGCATTAAGGAGTTCTGGCGCTGGATGGTCTTCTTTATAATATTTTTTGTATTGCTCTTTGTCTCTAAGCCTAAAATCAGCGCTTATATCAATGATTTTGTGACTGGAATTGAGAAGTGGAATGGCAAACTCTGTGGCAAGTCCGTGGGGCAAAGCCAAGAATATAACATCGCTCGATGTTGCTTTAATCTTTTCTATGTCAGGTTCTATGAATTTTAGACCCAGATTAGAAAATCTAGGAAATATCTCTCCCAAATCTTTATTGGCATACCCTCTTGATGTAATAAAACTTATTTCACATTCTGTATGTCGTAGAAGGAGTCTGATAAGTTCTTCTCCAGAATAACCTGAGGCTCCGATGATTCCTGCTCTTATTTTTACCATGTTAATCTTGCTCCATTTTTAGTAAAAAGAAATCTAGCATAAATGAAAAAAGATTCTTCGCTCGAAAGCAAAGAATCTTTTGTGAATCCATAATATGAATTAACGCTTTGAGAACTGGAAGCGTTTGCGGGCTCCGGGTTGACCGCTCTTCTTACGCTCTTTAACTCTTGGGTCACGAGTTAATAATCCAGCGGCTTTTAATGCGGCTTTGAACTTTTCATCATAAGTGCAAAGAGCTCTGGCTATTGCGTGCCTTAAGGCTCCTGCTTGCCCAATGATTCCGCCACCTTTGATAGTAGCAGATATATCAAGCTTGCCTTTCATCTCTGTGACAACTAGAGGCTGCTGAGCAAATCCTCTTGCTATTTCAGATTGAAAATAATCATCCATTGCTCTTTCATTTATAGTGCACTTGCCTGTGCCGGGTTTGATTCTTACCTGAGCAGAGGCGCATTTTCTTCTGCCAGTTGCTTTTGTAATTTCTACTTTTGCCATATCCTATCCTAAAGCTATTAATTAAATTACTTAAATGACACTACTTGCGGCTGTTGAGCTTCGTGAGGGTGTTCTGCTCCGGCATAGACTTTAAGCTTTTTGTATATTTGCCTGCCAAGTCTGCCTTTTGGAAGCATGCCCCAAACTGCGTCTTCAACTAATCTTTCTGGTTTTTTAGCCCTGACTTGCTGTGCAGTCTGCTCTTTAAGTCCGCTTTTATAACCGGAATAATCCTGATATATCTTGTCAGTTTCTTTTTTGCCGGTAAGAACTACCTTTTCCGCATTTATAACTACGACGAACGAGCCTGTGTCAATATGCGGGGTATAGGTCGGCTTGTCTTTGCCTCTTAGGGCATTAGCGATTTTAACGGCAAGTCTTCCCAGCGGGATGCCAACGGCATCAACAACTATGTACTTGCGTTCGATTTCATTTGTTTTTGCTAAATACGACTTCATTTAATACTCTCTTAGCGAAATGTTAAACAATATTTTCAATATCGATCGGGATAAAGAGCTCTTAAACTAACTCACTTTCTATCCATGTCAAACTGTGTAAGATCTATGCTTCAAGTTTTTTACATATCCAAGGTTTTAAGATCCCAGTAAACGCTTCATTGCCATTCTAAAAATCTCAAGGGTTAATTCTACATCTACGAAAGCTCTATGGGCTTTTCCTGTAGCTTCAAGTCCGAAATTACTAGTCAGGTTTCCCAGGCTATAACTGGGCAGTCCTGGATAGGATCTTTTAATGATTGGTATTGAATCGAGAGTTTTTCCCTTCCAAAGCTGGTGTCCAGAGCGATATAGACTCTCCTGCAGAAAAGATAAATCAAACCTGGCGTTATGTGCTACGAGAGTAGAATTAGAAGCAAAGGTAGTAAATTCTATTCCGACATCCCGAAAAGATCTACAACTCCTGACCATTTCGTTCGTGATTCCATGAATTCTTATGACTTGTTCTGATATAAAGCATTGTGGGTCTATAAGTGAATGAAATCTACTTTCAATTCCGTCAAGATCTACTCTGATGGCGGCAATTTCTACAATCCTGTCAGTAATAGGAGACATACCGGTAGTTTCGATGTCGAATACAGTAAAGGGTCCGAGTTTGTGCCATTGATTAGGCGGAATGTTGTTTGCCATAAGAATTTAAAGTTCAGCTAGTTCAATACCCCATAGTGCGAGGGATGAATCTCTGGCTCCCATGATTACAATAGTATCGCCTATTGCAGTATTTTCTAATAAAAATCTTTTTGCAGATTGACGGCTTTCGAAAAAATGATAACGGTTTTTAACTTCTGATTTATCTTTATATTGAGCCTGAACTTCTTCTGATTTAGGAGTGAAACTGCTTGTTCCTCCAGCATAGAAAACAGGCATAAATATGAATTTGTCATTTTCCCTAAGTACCTTTTCCAGTTCGGGAAAGAGTGGCTCTCTCATAAATTTGAATGGACCATATCCGTGAGGCTGGAATATTGCGAATATTTTCCCTTCAGAGATTTCCTGAACTGTCTTTATACATGAAACTATTTTTTCGACATTATGGGCGTAATCGTCAATGACTTCGGCTCCATTTGACATTTTACCTTTTCTTTCAAAGCGTCTGTGGACACCTTGAAAGGATTCGACAGAGCTAAAAATAGCCTTTAAGTCAATGTTAGGTTCTAAAAGTTTTATTGCAGCAGCAACGCATAGAGCATTTGCGGCATTGTGTACTCCAGGCTGAAGTAATTTTATTCCAAACTCCTGATTATCACAAATAAACCGGGCAGTTTGTTCAAGTCCTCCTTGGTACGAATTTAGCTTCCACGATGCTGAACTCTCACTGCCTAAGGAAATGACTTTTAGTCTCAAGTGAGAATAAGATTTAGGCGAAAGCATCTTGAAAAGCTCTTCTTCAATAACTGCGCCAGTTTTTGTATTCTTTAGGAATTTCTCAAAGACTTCTACAAGCTCTTCTTTTGAGTAATGATCTGTTCCTATATTTAATAGTATTGAATAGTCTGGAGAGAAAGCCACAAGGCTTTTGTCACTTTCATCTGCTTCATAAACGAAATATTTGCCTTTGCCTGGTTTGAAATTCCCTGAATAGGTTTCATTACAGAAAGTATTTATCATTCCGCCATTCAGAACTATTGGGTCTAATCCTAGATTGTATAGAGTTTCTCCCAGCCAGGCGGTAGCGGAAGTTTTTCCGCAGCTCCCAGAAACTGCGACAGAAATTTTACCTTTCATGAAATCTACAATATCAGACAGGGCGGCCGCCCTGTGCTTTTTTTCAATATATTTTCCTGCGATAAAGTCGGGATTATCAGCCTCAATTGCAGTTGAATATATTATCAGGGCAGGCTTACCATCTTTAACGAAAGAGCCATCCTGAGGGTAGAGTTTTATTCCTTGTTTTCTGAGTTTGGCGAAAAGTTCTAGGTTTTCGGGATTATCTAATGCTCTGTCGCTACCTGAAACCTTAAATCCTGCCCACATGTACGACTGAGCAAGCCCGCTCATCCCTATTCCTCCAATTCCGACAAAATGAATTGTTCCTTTGATATCTGTAAGCATTTTTAATATAATTTGGGTTTGTTTTATATAGAATATAACGTGTTGGCATTGTTTTATAAATGGAAATCTCTTATAAGAGCGGAACAAATACGAAACCAGGAAATTCCTCTACTGTGGCTTCATGTCCGACTTTCTTCATTTTTACTATGGAGTTTAATACAGGAGCGACAATTATTCCCGAATCCTTAATCTGATCAAGAAGATGGTAAGGGTTGCTCTCGCTGGCTGCGCTGATAAGTATTCTATCAAAAGGGCTTTCTTCAGGCAATCCGTTTTTCCCGTCATACAGAAAAATTTTTATATTTTGGTGAGCTTTAAGTCTTTCAATGGCATTGTCGCCGACTTCTGAGTTTATTTCTAGCCCAAAGAAACTGGAATTTTGCGTGATTGCATTCATCAAAGCAAGTACATATCCGCAACCCGAACCTATTTCGAGTATTTTGAGATCTGATTGATTTTCTAGTTCAAGCAAGTTTAACATGAAAGCTATGGTGGAAGGCTGGGAAATAGTCGAATTGAAGCCTAAAGGCAGAGGTCCATCAGCGTAAGCAAAAGGAATGAGTTCATCAGGTATGAAATCCTCTCTCCTGACAGAATCAAATGCTCTCAGTATCTTTACAGAATAACCCTGTATCCCAAGATGTCTTAGCAGTAAGTCTTTATTCATATTTTCAGCACTATTTTGCCCAAGGTCTTTTTATTGAGCATTTCTGTGAGCGCTTCTGGTACTTCAGAAAAAGAAATAACTTTTGTTACAGGAACTGCGATTAGCTTTTTTTCGACAAGCGCAGAGAATTTTTCTCCGGCCCTTTTTAGCGTTTTCTCACCTTTTAGCCCGTTCCTATGCCCTGAACCTAGGCTCAATTGATGAAATGTCAGACCTTGCGTGAATGAATTCTTATAAGCTTCAGGTCTGACAAGATCGACAAGTTCAACCATTTCCCCTTCATAAGCGAGAGCATTGGCAATAAGTATGTCGTTATCTCTTCCCACAGCATCAAGCCCTTTAGTAACGCCTTCGCCATTTGTAACCCTTAGAACCTCAGCTACTACATCAGCGCTATTATAGTCAATAGTATCTGTGGCGCCAAGATTCTTCACAAAATCTGTTTTTGGGGTTGAGCAAGTTGTAATGATTTTCTTCAATTTGAAGTGTTTCGCAATTTGTATGGCAAAGTTTCCCACGCCTCCGGCTCCACCTGCGATGAGAATAGTATCTTTTGAAGTGATTCTGAGCTTATCTGCAAGCGCTCTCCATGCAGTCCAGCCAGCGCAGGGAGTAGCTGCGGCTGTAACTGAATCTAAATCAGGGTGTTTTATAACTGTAGCTTCATTTTGGATAGCATATTCGGCGAAACCTCCAAAGGGTTTGAACATATTTCCGTGATAAAGCACTCTGTCGCCGACTTTGAATATTGTTGTTTTATTCCCAACAGCGGCAACATAGCCTGAAACATCAAGACCCGGTATCCAGTCAGAGGCCATGCCATCGACCATCTTTTTCCAGAATATTATCTTGCTGTCAACAGGATTTAAGCCTGTAGCCTCTACCTTAATAAGGAGTTCTTTTTCTTCAGGAATTGAAACACTAACACTTCTTATTGTGAATTTGTCATCGGCAGGATTGAATGTAACGGCCTTCATCCTCATTAATTGTTACCTCATAAATAATTAAGCTTTATTACAAGATTTCATGCTTCGGATCCGATCCATGAAAGCACGCTATCGATTCTAATGGCACTGACTAAGAATATCAAGAAAATTACATTGCTGCAAGCAGATGATTATGTCTTTAAAGCTCCTGAAGAATATGTCAAAAATTTGCTTTTACATATTAACCAACTATCATTTTATCGTATAAACTGCATTAGGATTCGGAAGGCTGAGTCCCTCCATATTTGTGGCTTAATTGAATGTAACATAGTATTATTTCAGGCTTATGCGTAAATCTTCAAAACTATCACATGATTACTATCTTAAACTAACTCCTGAAGCAATTGTGCTTGGAGTAATATCCGGAATCGTGGCCAGCGCCATAAGTTTGTGTCATGCCTTAATGGGACTGACCAATCTATACTTACTTGTCGCAGTACTGGGTGTTTTTCTGGCAAGTTTGATAATGATCTCAGGGATGGACAAAGGACATCTAACCCAAGTAAAATATGGGTTTCTTGTAGCCATAGCAGGTGGAGTTACAACTTTTTTCGGTAGTTATTTCGGGCACTCCGGAGTTCTGACAAGTATCACAATCTGCATAATAATACCATTTATAGCTTTGACTACAGGCTCGACTGTAATGATAGCAAGTTCAGTATTGTACATAGTAGATATGTTTATAATAGGCAGCGGAGTACCAGGAAGCCTGGAAATGGCTTTCTGGTACGGTGTATCTTTCTTCGGAGGCGGAACAGCTATTATTTTTCTCTTTTACTGGATAAATAGACTCTTAAAAACTCCTGATGTGACTGACGAGCACATACCTTTCAGCAGAGAGCTTGTTTTTAGAGACTGGCAGAAAAATATTCGTTTTGCCGTACTCCTGACCTCTGCGGTTCTTATTGCAAATATCATCTCCTATGCTTTCAATTTGCTTCAAGGATATTGGATTCCCATGACCGCTATGTTGCTATTAAAGTCAGATTATGAATTTTCAAAAAAAAGGATTAAGCACCGCTTTATTGGAACACTTTTAGGAAGTATTGCGGCATTTTTTATTATCAGTATGGTAGAGAGCAAAATAGCCCTGGCCTTGATGATGCTCCCAATTTTTTTCTGTATTGTAATAGCTCTAGCTAAACACTATGGAGCTTATACTTTTTTCCTCACAGTAATGATAACAGTCCTTTTTAACTTAATATCTCCAATGGAGCGACATATAATTACAGAACACAGATTAGAAGACACTTTGCTGGGAATTTTCTCTGTGATAGTGGTTCTCTGGTTAATACACCCTATTATCAATAAGTTATTGAAGCTTGGGCCTACACTTAATCAAGTGACCAAGGATTGGCCTGAACTTTAAAAAGGCGACATATATTGAGACCTAAATGAAAAGCCTAGTGGCTAATTGCCTCTGCAAGGTCTTTTTTAACCATCTCAATTACTTTGCCAAATTTCTGAGCGTTTGAATCATCAACTTGAACTAAAGTCTCATGCGCGGCAAGTATGGTCTCGGCAGTACTTTGCGGCGATGGTTGTGAAGAAGTTATATTTGTCCAGTTTGCCGAGCTATTAGAAGAATTGACTGTGTTTTCAAACTTAAAAAGCCCATCGATTCCCAAATCACTAATAAGATTCCTATTTTTCTGATCCATATTGAGCATTTCAATGGATATGCCTGCCTTTTTGGCTTTTAATCCAAGCATAGCCAAAGTACCCATGAAAGTGCTATCCATCCAGGAACATTCGCTCATATCGAAAGTAATCTTGGTAATTGTGCCAGGTATAATATTCTCTCCGAAGTTTTTTAGAGGAGGACTGCATTCTATGTTAGCCCTTCCCTCAACTTTTACAGCATAACCATAGTCAGCTTTAACAATAAGAACATTTGCTTTCAAGTATTCACCATATAAAGATAGCTTCATTCGAAGTCTATTTTCGTGTTTAACTGACTATACATTAAATCTAAATATTGACCTTTTTCAATAGGCACAAGTATTTAAAATGGCACAGGAAACTTTACTTCTCCAGGACGGCTTTAATTCTTCTTACACCTCTGCTGGAGCTTTCTTCCTTCTGAATTTTGAATTTACCCATTGATGAAGTGTTGCTTACATGAGGACCGCCACAGATCTCTTTGCTAAAATCGCCAATAGTGTAAACTTTAACCTTATCAGTATATTTATCTTCAAATAGCCCGATAGCTCCCTGATTTTTGGCTTCATCAACAGTGGATTCGACAATAGAAATATCGAGTTTTCTGCTTATCGCATCGTTTACCAGTCCTTCTACTTCAATTATCTGCTCTGGAGTCATCTTGTCATTGTGAGAAAAGTCAAAACGCAGTCTTTCCGTTGTAATATTTGAACCTTTCTGTTCGACATGTGAGCCGAGAACTTTCCTCAAAGCTGAGTGAAGAAGGTGCGTTGCGGTATGCAGAGCAGTTGTCAAATCTGAATTGTCTGCCAAACCACCCTTAAATTTCAGCTCAGCACCCTGCCTTGAAAGCTCTTGATGTTTTTCAAATGCTTTTGCAAATCCTTCTTTATCAACTTCAAAGCCTCTCTCTTTTGCCATTTCCTCTGTTAACTCGATAGGAAAACCATAAGTTTCGTATAGGAAGAAGGCCGTCTTTCCACTTAGCATTTTCTTTTGAATATGTGGAGGAATCTTTTCTATAGTTTTTTCAAACTCCTTTGTCCCCTTTTCAAGAGTACGAGCAAACTGATCCTCTTCGTCGGAAAATGCCTTAATAATCTTCTCTTCGTTTTTGGAGAGTTCTTTGTAGAAATATGCGTAGTTTTCAATGACAGTTCCTGCAATCTGAGAAGTAAAGGCTTCTGTCACTCCGATTTTTCTTGCTTCGCGAATTGCTCTTCTTATGAGCCTTCTTAGAATATAGCCTTGATCAACATTGCCAGGCATTACGCCGTCTGCCATAATAAAAGCTGCTGCTCTGATGTGTTCAACAATTATTCTTTCGTGCGTAGAGCGCTCTTTATTAACATCATCTTTAATATTTCTAACTTCATCTAATTTACTAAAAAGCGGTATAAACAGTTCTGTCTCATAACAGCTTTTCTTGCCTTGAAGTACAGCCGTTACTCTCTCTAGCCCCATTCCTGTATCGACATTGGTCTGAATAAGCGGCTCGAAATTACCATCAGCTGTTTTGTTGTACTGCATGAAAACATCATTCCATATCTCCACCCAGTTTTTATTTTCAGGATCAAAAACTTCAGGAGCAGGAGCTAAACCTACCCAGTAAAACATTTCTGTATCCGGCCCGCAAGGACCAGTTTGACCTGCAGGCCCCCACCAGTTATGCTTCTTGCCAAGTTTAGCAATTCTTGATTCTTTAACGCCAAGCCCCCTCCAGATGGCAAAAGCCTCGGAGTCAAACGGAGCATCTGCGTCGCCAGCAAAAACGCTAAAAGCAAGATTTTCCAAAGAGATATTAAGATTTTCACTGCCAGTTAAAAATTCAAAACTGTATTCAATAGCTTCTCTTTTGAAATAATCTCCAAGGGACCAATTGCCAAGCATTTCAAAAAATGTCAGATGGCATATATCTCCGACTTCATCTATATCACCTGTTCTTATGCATTTCTGCACATTGGTGAGCCTAGTTCCCAGAGGATGTTTCTCGCCAAGAAGATAAGGAACCAACGGATGCATTCCTGCTGTAGTAAAGAGCACTGTAGGGTCATTTTCGGGAACCAAGGAAGCGCTATTAAATCGTTTATGGTTTTTAGATTCGAAAAAGTTAAGATACTTCTCCCTTAAGTCGCTGGCTCTCATAAAAACTCCATTTTAAAGAAGCGGAAATCTAATAGAAAAACATTAAAATCCCGCGTGGTTGAATTTTCAGAAAATTTGAATATTTTACACGATTCTTTTTTTAAAATAAACCAACAGCAAAGCAAAAACTATGGATACATATACTGTCAGAGGAAAAGAAATTTACATTGGGGAAAATAAAGTTCAAGATTTAGCCGAAAAATATGGCACCCCGACTTATGTTTACAACGAACCAAGGATAAGAGAAAACTTCAGAAGAGCATATAAAGCCTTCTCTTCCCACTACCCTAATTTTAAGTTCTTCTATGCTGTAAAAGCCTGCAATAACCCTGCGATTGTTTCTATACTCAAACAGGAAGGCGCAGGAATTGATGCCGCAAGCATAAATGAAATTAAGCTCGCAAAAAGCCTTGGACTCGGCGGCGAGGATGTAATGTTCAGCGGAAACTTCCTTTCAGATGATGATATTAAACAGGGTTTGGAAAGCGGCGTAATTTTTAATCTTGACGATGTATCATTACTTCCAAGAGTACTCAAACACAGCAAACCTGAAATTCTCTCATTCAGAGTTAACCCAGGCTATGGCAAGAGCAATGTCGGCGAATTCGTAACCAATGCAGGACCAAAAGCTAAGTTTGGAGTTCATCCAGACATGGTAACTGAAGCTTACAGACAGGCTAAACAAGCAGGAATCAAGCGTTTTGGCGTTCATATGATGCCAGGTTCATGTTTACTGGAACCTGAATATTTCGCATTCGTTACAAATCTACTGATGGAAATCATCGGAAAAACAGCAAAAGAACTTAATATTGAGTTCGAATTCATAGACATCGGTGG
>JBAXXY010000096.1:0-11068 GCA_037127655.1 Lentisphaerota bacterium | reverse complement strand
GCCTATTGATATAATATATGGGGTTTTGAACTTGGGATGGATTTTGCATAGCTTAGTTGGTATAAGTCCATCGCGACTCATAGCTAAAAATAGTCTGCTTTGCGCATAGAGGGATACTAGAATAACCGTAGTTAGTCCAAATATAATGCCTGTTCCTACTATTGCGGCTCCAAAGTGGTAACCTATTCTATCTAAAACCAGTGATATTGGAGCCGGAGTATTTAGGTCTGTGTACTTTACAACACCTGTCATAACTGCAGACACAACGACATATAAGATAGTTACTACTATAAGCGAGCCAATTATTCCAATAGGTATGCTCTTTTTAGGATTAACTGTTTCTTCAGCAGCATTCGAAAGCATATCAAAGCCTAAATAAGAAAGAAAAGCAAACGAAGCTCCGGTAAAGATACCATTTACGCCGAATGGAAGAAATGGAGTCCAATTTGCAGGGTTTACCTTGGGAGTTGCCAGAATAAGAAAGAGGAAAATAGCTCCCAGTTTTATAGCTACTAGCACTCTTGACACTTTTACACTTTCTCTGGTTCCCAGGACTAAAAGAACTGTAATAAAAGCTATGATTAATGCTCCTGGAAGGTCAAATATCCCGCCATCGCAAATCGGTGTCGTAATAGCTGCAGGCAAGGATACACCGAATTGTTTAAGCGTCATTGTTACATATCCTGACCAGCCGGCTGAAACAACTGCAGCGGCTAGAGAGTATTCAAGGACTAATGCCCAGCCAACTATCCAAGCCAGAATTTCGCCAAAGATTGCGTATGTATAGGTGTAAACGCTGCCGGTTATTGCAAGCATAGAAGTGAGCTCTGCATAGGCTAAAGCTACAAAAGTACAGGTAATGCCCGCAAAGATAAAAGATAAAGTCATTCCTGGGCCGGCATATTTTGCTGCGCCTATGCCAGTAAGGACAAATATACCCGTTCCTACAATTACTCCGACTCCCAGCAGTACTAAATCATACCACTGCAAAGTGCGTGTCATCTCACTATTATTAGCGTTTTTTTGGAGTGAATCGAAATTTCTTTTTCTTAAGAGCCCCATATGAGTTTTCCTTCTGTATTTTCTCTAGCCTAAGTAAAGCAAGTAAAAAATGGTCGGGGCGAGAGGATTCGAACCTCCGGCCTCTGCGTCCCGAACGCAGCGCTCTAGCCAGGCTGAGCCACGCCCCGACTTTTATTTAAAATTAAAGAGTTTATTGTAAACTAAGTTCAAGTTTATAAGAAATTAGAGTTTAAATCAATCTAATTTAGAAGCTTCGCCACCTTTATTGAGGGAAACAACTATGCTTTTAAGGTTGTCAGACCCATCTACAGAAATACTTTCAGTTCTTAGTTCAGTGTCATCTTTTAATGCGACATGAACAATTCTCCTATCGTGAGAATTCATAGATCTAAGAGTCACAGATTCACCCCATCTTTTGACTTCTTTTGCAGAGTCTAAAGCTAATTTTGTGAGGTTTTCTGTTTCATCGACTGAATCTTCAAAGCGAGGGCTTCTGGAACGATCGTCGCGATCTGGGTATTCCCTTGCAGGTCTTGAGAATGAACTTCTTTCTTTTCTTAAGTCTCCACCTCTTCTTTCTTCCCTGAATTGAGGTCTTTCTCTTCTTCTAGATGATGAATAACCATCAACATTAATAGTAATCCAAGGGCATTCAGCATCATTTTTCGTAGCTATTCTGTTAATCAGCAGTTCTAAACTCTGCAGTGTTAGACCTCTTTTCCCAATTATGCGTCCAGCATCTTCTGATTGGGTAGCCAATACTGTTTTTCCGTCTATTTCTTTAAGTGACACATCAGCTTTGAGTCCAAGGTAATCTAGCATTGTGGCTAGAACTTTTCCTGACTTTTCCAGTTTTTCAGTTTTTTCTGTCATTTTTTCTCCTAAGCAGTTTTTGGATTAGTTTTTGCTTTTTCTTTCTTGTCATTATAGATGTTAACCATTAATTGAATAATGCTTATGACTTGGCTCACAGTCCAGTAAAGTGTAAGTCCCGAAGGCAAACTGTAAAGAAATATGAGCATGATTAATGGCATAAACATCATCATTTTAGCTTGCATTGGGTCGGTAGCCACAGGGGTAAGTTTCTGCTGTAGAACCATTGTAAGAGCCATCAATATAGCCAAGGGGTTGATAGGTATTGAGAATATGTGGGCTATAGTGTCGGGTTGTGTAAGGTCAGTTGCCCAGAGGAAAGCTTGATGGCGAAGCTCAATAGCTCCGTCTAAAGTCCAATATAGAGCAAAAAACACAGGGATTTGTACAACGATAGGAAGACATCCGCCAAGAGGATTGACTCCTTCTTTCTTGTATAGCTCCATCATTTTAGTGTTGAGCTTTGGTTTATCTTCTTTGTACTTTTCTCTGAGCTCTTTTATTGCAGGCTGAATTTTCTGCATTTTCTTCATGGAAACATTCGACTTGTGAGTAATTGGCCAGAATACGAGCTTAACAATTACAGTAAGAAGAATAATAGCCCAGCCATAGTTGCCGACATATCCATGAAGGAATATCAGGAAATAAAGAAGCCATTGCGCAATTGTTTCTATTCCAGTAAAGGCAAGATGCATTATATCTTGTGCTTTCGGTGCAAATGCTGCAAGAAGTTTGATGTCTTTTGGTCCTGAGTAATACTTGAAATTCCATGTTGATGAGCTTTGTGCAGCGATATTTACATTTTTTATTATTCCGGCTGAGGATCCAACGAAGAAGTTCTTTTCAGCCTTATTAATTATGGTTGTTTCTTCTTGCCTTGCATTGTAGTTACCTCCGTAAAAGTTCCCATCATTGCTTAGAGGTTTCAGAATATCTGCAAAATATTTATCTGATATAGCAACCCATCTGACCGGGTCAGTTTGTCCGGCTTGAGTAGAGAAATTCTTATCTTCAACTTTAAAGGAACGGACTTCATTTTTGTCAGAAAGAAGTACATCTACCATGTGAGATTCACTTCTTGCAATGTCGCCAGAAACATATTCAATAGGAGGTATTCCGCCTGCCCAAACGAAAAGTTGATTAAACTTAAGATTTTTCTGAGTCTGATTGTAAATAGTTATCGAATAATCCGTGACATATTGCTTGTCGAGTTTCCAATTCTGTTCAAGTACAAACATATCTCCATCTATGCTCTTCATCTTTCTCTTTAGACTCAAAGAGTAGTCAGTTTTGTTGATGATCGGCTGATAGATTTTTTCTATTGTCCAAGCATTATTAGCTTCAGATACTGCGAGAGCTCCTGGTTTTACTGCCTTATTTAATACAATGACATTTTTGCCTGAAGCATCGATAATGGAGTTTAGTGTAACAGCTGATATGCAACCAAGGTTTGGATTGAAAGAAATGTTCATTAGCTTATCAGGGCTAGTTAGTATTTCTTCAGGGAAAGTAGTGGCAGTTTGTGCCATCTGAGTCAAAGGTAAATCTAAAGACGGCTCTTTCGAAGGAGTATTTTTGCTGATTGACTTGGATGCCAAAGATTGTTCTTTCGCAACAGGTATTGTATCAACTTGCTTGGTTGTTTCCTGTTTCGGAGTAGGTAGTAAATTCAATCCGCTAGGACCAAAAATATAATTCCATGAAAATATCAGAATTAAACACAATACGACAATTATTATTGAGCTTCTGTCTAGATTTTTAAACATTTTCGCCTTTAAATTCCTTTTTCAGTTTTAATTTAAGTCTAATTTTTTCGGGAACGGGATCAAAACCAGCTTTGCAATACGGTTGGCATCTTAAAAGTCTATAAATAGTTAAAATGATTCCAACTATTGCTCCATGTTTTTCTATAGCTTCTGCGGAGTATTCAGAACAAGAAGGATAAAAACGACAGCAGTTCATCCATGGTGTGAGATACTGATATACCTTTATTAATCCAATCAAAATATGAGCTAAAATACTCTTCTTTTTAACAGCCTCTATTCTTCTTTCCATAAGCCTATTTTTTTAAAAGCTATAATGAGCTCATGTTGAACATCCTGAGCTTTCAATAACTCCAAACCTCTTCGGGGAATTAAAATCAAGTGGGCTAAAGCTACTCTGTTTCTAATAAGCCTGAAAGCCTCTTTTATAATCCTTCTGACCCGATTCCTTGTAACAGCCTTTTTACAGAATTTTCTACCACATATAATTCCGATTTTGAGGTTGCCGTCAACAGCAACTGAATGGAGCAATATGAAGTTTCTGCTTGTGAACTTCGATGCGTTGGCTTTAGTTTCATCAAATTCTGACCTTAGCCTTAGGCAAGGATTGTCTTTTTTCGAAGAATCCCCAAATTGAAGAAGCTCCTTTTTTATCTGTGAACAAGATTCGTCCATAAATTGACTAACCAAGGAGCGGCTATTTAAGAGGAACTAGCCAGGAAGTTTAAACTAGAGAGTAAGTGACTTTCTACCTTTGGCACGGCGTCTTTTTATAACAAGTCTGCCATTTTTTGTGGCCATCCTTGCTCTAAATCCGCATTTTCTTTTTCTTTTTAATACTGATGGTTGATAAGTTCTTTTCATTGCCATTATTCCTTTGTTTGTTATAGTTTAAGTTAAAGTAAAATCAAAAACAATATGTAATTTCTATATCATAAATAGACAAAAGAGCCTCTAAAATAATTGGACTTGTTTTTAAATCAAGTTTTTAAAGAGTGGACATACAACTCTCTGTGATAAAATATAAAAGTATAAAAATGCTATTCGCCAAATCTTAAAATTAAGAGGGATAATGAGCAGATCTAATTTTGTTGGAACAAAACTAATTAACCTAAAAGATAAACTTTCTTCAGTTCCAAAGGTTAAGGATGAAGTCGAAAAAAATACTCTGCCTTCGCTCGAATCAAATACTATCATAGAAGACAAAGTTTCTACTCAAGAAGTCTTGTTTTCACAAAATGTATTAGAATCGGAATCAGTTTCAATTCCAGATATTCCCATAGAAAGTG
The DNA here is from genome assembly GCA_037127655.1 of Lentisphaerota bacterium. Classification (GTDB taxonomy): domain Bacteria; phylum Verrucomicrobiota; class Lentisphaeria; order Victivallales; family GWF2-38-69; genus GWF2-38-69. Next base: position 6,120 of record JBAXXY010000096.1, on the reverse strand, counting down.
TACCGCAGATTGAACATCTTCTTGTTAAAGAAGAAAAGAAAGAGAAAATAGATAAACATCTTTTGAAAGCCCTTAAAGAGAGAAAAACTGACTATTTGAGAACAAAGGATGTAGTAATAAAGTATGTTACTGAAACTATATCGGAAGTATCTAAGGTGTCTAATGAGTTAGAAAAAAGGAGAGATATCTATCTGAACTCTCTAGACAAACTTCAAAGTGCAATTAATGAAATTAATGCGATTGATGAATTAAAGTGGGACGAGTACGACTTTTCGATAGATTTAGCCGATGCCAGTAAGCTTGTTGAGCACGCTAGGATAGAAAGTATAATTTGTAAGGATAAGTTTAAAATGCCGGAAAAAGCATTGAATGAACTTGTAACACAAACACCCATATCCGTTACGGATATTTTCAGCTCTACCCTCTCTCAACTTTTTAAATTCGGTTTCAAAGTCTTTTTGCCCTTAATAATCGGTATTGTCCTTGCCGCAATTATAATCTCACTAACTATCCTTGTATCTATGGGTTCTTTATGAGGGATTATCGCAGAATAAGTAGAACAGAAAGAAGAAAAATTGCTAATCAACTTAGACTTGATAGTTGTAGGATGATAGCCGGGGATACAGCTCCCAGCCTATCTGTCATAAAAAAGCGCATTTGGATGTATCTTCTAGCTATTGTTATTCTCGGAGTTGGCATTTTTTTCGTAATTTTCTAGTTGAGCTTCAATGTGGCTAATCCCAGAAGAGCAAAGATGAAAGCTAATATCCAGAACCTTATAACTATTTGGGTTTCCTTCCAGCCTTTTCTTTCAAAATGGTGATGTATAGGTGAACACAGGAATACGCGTTTACCTGTTAATTTAAACGAAAAAACCTGTATAATGACAGATAGCGCTTCAATTACAAAAACGCCCCCGACTATAACCAGAGCTATTTCTTGTTTAAGTAAAACTGCTATAAGTCCAATAGAACCTCCGAGAGCAAGACTACCGGTATCGCCCATAAACATTGAGGCTGGATGACAATTATACCACAGAAATCCCACAGATGCTCCGATTATACTTGCGGCAAAAATACCTATTTCCCCTGCTCCTGGAACATAATGAATGAATAGATATTCAGAAAATACTTTGTTGCCGGAGATATACGCAAAAACAGAAAATGCCATCGCTGCAAAGACTATACATCCTGTAGCCAGGCCATCTTTGCCATCTGTCAGATTTACTGCATTTGAAGCTCCTACTACTACTAAAACTCCAAGAGGCAGGGTAACAATTATTCCCGTTAATCCAGTAAGTAAAGGTTCTCGCATAAATGGAAGAAATAATGAGTTAAGATTAACAGAGCTATCAGTCGTAATCATTAGATATGTCACGCATATCGCGGCTATTAGAAATTCCAGTAGAAGTTTAAATTTACCCGAAACACCATCTCTTTTTCTATGAACTGCTTTTGAATAGTCGTCAATGAAACCTATTCCCGCCATAGCTAGAGTTATAAGGATAAATATATACATATAACTATTTGTAAGAGAGGCGCAAAGCAGCGTCGAAACTACTATCCCAAAAACTATCAGGATTCCACCCATGCTCGGGGTTTTTTCTTTAGCAGAGTCAATAAATTGGTCAGGAATTAGACCTTTGTGCCTGGAAGGAGCTGAAGTATTAAACTTTTTTAATAGCTGTATAGTTTTTGGTGCAAGCAATACAACTATCAAAAAAGATATTATTGCTGCCAGTCCAGCACGGAATGTCACATATTTAAACAGACGAAAAGGTCCGAAAAATGAATCCAGATAGCAAAGATAATAAAACATTTTTCTAAGATGGCAGATTTAGTGGTTTGAATCAATCTGATCCTAAAACGCCGATATAAGGGAGATTCCTATAGTATTCGTTGTAGTCTAGCCCGTAGCCGACAACGAATTTATTTGGAATTTCAAATCCTACATAGTCTGCGTGAATTGATTCTATTCTGCGCGAAGGTTTATCCAAAAGAACGCAGGTTTTAATATCTTTGATAGATCTTGCCTTGAAATTTTCAACGATTTTTTTCATCGTTCTTCCTGTATCGAGAATATCATCTATTATGATGATATGCTGGTCTTTTAAATCAATGGTTGGCTCCTGAAGGATTGTTACTGTGCCAGTACTTTCTGTATCGCGGTATGATGAAGCGTGTATTGTATCAAGTTTGAAAGGTATTGGTATATGCCTAATCAAGTCTGCTGCAAATGGTATGCAACCCTTCATTATACAAACAATGGTTAAAGCCTTACCTTGATAATCTTTAGTTATTTGTTTTCCAAGTATCTCGATGCGTTCTTCAATTTTCTCTTTGCTTACTAATTGTTTTGGTGTTTCGATTCCGAATTTATCCATAATATTCTCTGTCTTATGATTAATATTTAAAGTTATTTATTTAGTTCTAAGATATTTTTTTGTATTTGAACTGCCACATTATCTACTGCTTTTGACATAGCTCCTGCGAAGTCTGAAGCGGACAGTTTCTCCATTTTTACTTTTGAACCGTAGAGTTTAGCTAGAATTAATGAATCATTTTTGTCCCTGAGAATAACCCCCATGGTAAAAACTGCTTCTTTTGTGTTTGTGTCACACTCAAACTCATATATGCATCCATCCATAGTATATTTCATTGTAGATGCCAAAGGTATGGACTTTTCAGGATTATTGAAATAGAGTGTAAAATATCTAGCTACTAGGTCTTGAGGTATTTGCGCCCAGTTATTATACATATCGTATTTAACTTCATTGCCTGGGAATTGGAATATCATTTTAGTGGAGGAAGGCAGAGTTGATGTAAATCTTTGCGGAACCAATATCCCCATGTTGGGCGAATTAGTCAGAGGGGATCGGTCAAAATCAAAATGAGTTGTGCCCTGAGTTGATCTGAACATAGAACAGCCGGTTAACAGAACTAGCATTGATAAATAAAAAACTGTTTTCATGAATATTTTTGAGAAACTTGGTTTGTTATTTTGTATTTTTATCTAAGTTACAAATAGAGTGTATTGTCTTTGATGCTCTAATCAAGAGCGTTAAGCCTAAGAAAAACGATTTTCATTTATACTGCTGATTTTTTAAAATATGCTGTTTGAAAAGGCTAAAACGGGTTGTATCTTAGGCGCTTCAGATTTTCTTAATAATTTTTGATCGAAACTTTGTTAATTTTTAACTGTGACACAAATTTCGGTTAACAGCAAAAAAAGAGGAAAAATTAAATGTCTGTAAAGATTAGACTAAAAAGAACCGGAGCAAAGAATAAACCATCTTATCGTGTGGTAGTAGCTGATGCTAGATCACAAAGAGATGGGAAAATAATCGAAAATTTGGGGCATTATGATCCAAGGCATCAAGATGAAAAGATTGATGTGGTAAGAGCTGATTATTGGATAGCTAATGGCGCTCAGCCATCTGAAACTGTTAGCGATATCATACTACGCGCTAAGGGCATTCAAAAACCAAAGAAAGTTTACCCTCCTAAAAAAGAAAAAGTAGAAGAAAAGAAGTAAAAGCTATATATTGACCCAACGCTTACCTGATTTATAATTTATTATTTTTGGAAATTTACTGTGATTAAGAAATTGTTTAATATGTTTATGGGAAAAGGCAACACCGTAGCCAAAACTGCACCTGCAGTTTCCTCTAATGTATCTGTCTTATCTATGGATAATGTTGTAAACTTCGTTGATTATGTAGTGAAGTCCTTAGTGGACAACCCGAATGAAGTCAAAATTGAACTTCATAAAGGTGAAAGAGAACAAACTATCAATATTAACTGCAAGAAAGAAGATATTGGTAAAATAATAGGAAAACAAGGAAAGACTATTATGGCTATCCGTACTTTGGTTTCCGGAGCTGCAAGTAGAGTTAACAAGCAAGTAAATGTTGAGGTGCTTGATCAGATTGCAAATTGATATTATCACTCTATTTCCTGATGTTTTTTTTGGTCCCTTTGCAGAAAGTATTATAGCCAGAGCTATTAAAGATAATTTAATTGTCATCAATACAGTTAATTTAAGAGACTTTACACAAGACAAACACAGGACAGTTGATGATACACCCTACGGCGGCGGGCCGGGAATGCTGATGATGGTAGATCCATTGTGTAAAGCAATAGAATCTTGCAAAAAACAAGATTCATTAGTAGTGCTGACTTCTCCGAGAGGGGAAACTTTTAATCAGCAGATGGCTAGAGAGTTGAGTTCAATAAAACACTTGATAATAGTTTGCGGACATTATGAGGGTGTTGATGAAAGAGTGAGAGAGTTGTTCATTGACAAAGAGATTTCAATCGGCGATTATGTTTTAACTAGCGGAAATATTCCTGCTATGGTAATCGTTGATAGTATTGCAAGGTTATTGCCAGGAGTTTTGGGCGATGATTCTTCTTCTGAAGAGGAGAGTTTTACTAATGATCTTTTAGAATACCAGCAATACACTAGACCTTTAGAATACAGGGGACTCAAAGTGCCTGATATTTTATTGTCCGGGAATCACAAGAAAATTCGTGAATGGAGAAAAGAACAATCTATTCTGAAAACAAAGGAATCTCGTAAAGATTTATATGAGAAATTTTTAGATAAAAATAAATAAGTTTATATATTATATTGGAGGAAATTTAAAATGCACATAATGGAAAAGGTAAATAAGGCTCAGTGCAGAACTGACCTTCCTGCTTTTAATGTTGGCGACACATTGAAGGTTTTTTCAAAAATTGTTGAAGGTAAAACTGAGAGAGTTCAGGCTTTTATGGGAACTGTCATAGCTAGAAATGGTTCTGGAATTAATGAATCATTCACAGTTAGACGCGTAGCTTTCGGAACTGGAATTGAAAGAATTTACCCGATTAACTCTCCTAGAATTTCAAAAATAGAAATTCAGAAAAAGGGCGATGTAAGAAGAGCAAAGCTTTACTATTTAAGAGATAGAGTAGGAAAGGCCGCAAAAGTAAAAGATCAAAGCCACTAGAATATATAAGATTCTATTGTCTGAGATGGATTTTTTCGATTACCGTCATCCTATGCTATCTTATGAAAGAGAGTTATGGGACGACGGTTTCTCTTTTATAGCCGGCGTTGATGAGGCTGGCAGAGGACCTTTGGCAGGACCATTAGTGGTTTCTGCCGTGATATTTGAAAAAGACAATCAGATACCAGTTGTCAATGACTCTAAGAAACTCACTGCAAAGCAAAGAGAAATGTTATATGACCAAATTCTTTCAACGGCTAAGAAATATTCGATAATTGAGCTTAGTGAAGATGAAGTTGATTTATTGAATATCTTACAGGCGACTCATAAGGGCATGAGACTGGCAGTAAATGAATTAGAAATAGCTCAATTTGCATTGATAGATGGGTTACCCGTGCCCAATATGCCTATAAAGTCCAAGGCGATAGTTAAAGGCGATGCTAAGTCTGCTAGTATAGCGGCAGCAAGTATTTTAGCCAAAGTTTATAGAGATAGGTTAATGGATAAGTATGCCGAATTGTATCCGCAATACGGCTTTGAAAATAATAAAGGATACGGGACAGCAAAGCATCTCGAAGCGATAAAAAACTATGGGCCTTCACTGATACATAGAAAGAGCTTTGAACCGGTCAAAAGTTTGTTAAATAGAGAATCAAAAATCCAAATGGAATTGATTTTACAATAGGAGTAAACAATATGTCTAAATTTCCGATTGAAACCATTCGCCACAGTGCAGCGCATATTATGGCGGCAGCAGTCAATAAACTATTTCCAGATGTGATGTTCGATATTGGCCCTTCTACGGCAGATGGTTTTTATTACGATTTCGATATCAAGTCTAGATTAGTTCTTGAGGATTTAGAAAGAATAGAAGATAAGATAAAAGAAATAATCAACGCAAGGATTCCCTTCGAATATTTTGAGCTTTCCAGAGAAGAAGCTGAAAAACTCTTGAGAGAAAAAGGACAGAAGTATAAAATTGAGCGTTTAGCAGATATTCCCGACGGCGAGAAAATTTCTTTTTATAAGATTGGAGACTTTGTTGATTTATGCAGAGGTCCTCATGTGGAACAAAGCGGCCAGGCAGGTGTAGTAAAACTTCTCTCTATCGCCGGTTCTTACTATAG
>JBAXXY010000095.1:0-11158 GCA_037127655.1 Lentisphaerota bacterium | reverse complement strand
AGAATTTTCTCCGAACTTTTCTCCGAACTTTTCTCCGAACTTTTCTCCGAACTTTCTGAAACTGTATGAACCAAGTTATTTTCGGTGACTTTATCGGCGTATCCAGTAAAAGAAGAGGAGAAAACTTTGACTCTAAATCCATTTACCATGGCAAAAAACTCAGGTGGTTGAAGTCCATAGTCTTTAAAAGCTTTTAGAACACGCTTAATTCCAGAACCATATTTTTCAATTAGTCCGCTCGCTTTGAAAATTTCTGCAACAAGTTTGTTCCTAGGCTGAGAAACATAATCATTATTCAACAAATGCTCTAAATCTATATCTGCTGGCAAAGCTCCAGGATTGTAAAACTCAATATAATTATCGAATATTTTCAAAACTGAATCATAAGAAGATGTGTAATCTCGATGTATTACCATATTGAGCACTAATTCGCGAAGCGCATCTAATGGGTAATCCCAATGTTCTTCATTCTCCAACTTGCCTGTTATAAGTACTTGTTTGTTGATATGCTTAAGGATGAAATTCATTATTTCATCCGTCTCATAAAACAAATCTCCATGCAGAGTTAAACTGTCTTTTATAAGCGTTGGACTAGTAAATCGCCCAAGCTCGACTGTAGTACACACATCCATATTCGGCATAAAAAGAAGCCAGCAGGCATGGGTGATCTTTTCATCAATAATCAACTGATATTTACGAAGAAAAGTAAGCGGATCATCTTCAATCGCTACTTTATTTCTGCGATTAATAGAGTCAATTAACTTTTGAACCTTTTCAATAGATATATCTTTTAGGGATTTCGTATTTTCCAGATAAAAATCCCAACTTGAATTAACTGTTTTCAAATGCAGATTAACTACATCCGAAATAGAAAGGAAATGATTAGAACTTCCCACTCTCTTGTAGTATCTCCCACGCGTAGAAACAGGTTTTACCGGATATTCTTTTACAGTAACTAAAACAATATCTTTTCCTTCTATACATAGAACTTCCATGTCAGGAATAATTTGGGGCGCTGTTTTATTTTTTATCTCATTTAGCCATTGTACAGTTGTTTCTTTTCCCAACTGAATGCCTTTAACTTCAGAATTATCAGTAATCCCAATATATACAATGCCACCCTTTGTATTTGAAAAAGCCACAAGAGTCTCAATAACATCCTCGTTAAAAGATGTTTTAAATTCAATTTTTTCAGACTCAAAAGAGGGAAGTATAATTTTATCCTGACTCATTCTTTTATGTTAATTTTCACTAATGTTTTTTTTATTCTGCCAATATTAGAACCATCCAAATCTGGATAGATCGACTGGCAGCGCGCTTTTCTGCAGAACTTCTTGTAAAGACCCTCGACTTTTAGTACCACATCTGACATAGATAAATAAGTTGAAAGTTATAAAGTTTCTAAAGTTCATAAAGTGAAAATCAAAAGAGTTTTATATTTCAAAATAAGAGTCATGAATGGCAAAAAGTATTAGATTTACCTGTCCAGTAAGATTCAGGAAGTGGTTGATCAAAATCGTTTGACATTTTTATTCTTCCTTTATATGCACCGAGAGTTCTTATTTTTGACTTTCCAACTCTTTCTTTATTTGGATGTGCTATTGTCTCTTTAGGTGAAGCATATAACCCTTTGGCAACACTTAAATCATCTGTAGCTTTTTTAAAGAATAGCAGGTGCTGTTTTGTTAACTTTTCTGCCATAAAATAACCCCTCTTTCATCTATCTCTCTGTAAACTGAGCATGGTTCCTTTTTGTAAAAATCATACTCCTTTGTATCTGAAACTAAAATATCCTTACCAACAGAAAGGTTCTTTATGATATTTCTTATTCTTTGTTTTTCTTCCATTGTTGATCTATATGATTTCTCAACGACGCAAATATCTAGATCACTGTCTTCGGTCGGAGTCCCATAGGCATAGCTACCAAAAAGAATGATCTTCTCTGGATTCAATTCTTTTGCAATTTTTGAAGCCGCGCTAATAATTTGTTCTCTGGATAACATGATATAAATGGGTATGGTTGTCAGTCTTTCTTAAAGTAGTATATGGAATATTTTCTTTTTATCCATTTTTTAAAATCTTTTATCTCTAATGAACTGTCATAATGCTAGATGCTTAATTTTAGATGTTGGATTTTGGATGTTGGATGTTTAATGTTGGATTTTGGATAAAAAGTTCACATGATGTTAGATTGGGATGTTTTTACGATCTTTGTTAAGAGTCGAAAGTTAACCACGAATTACTCTAATTATACGAATGTTTATTACCATTAACAATCCAAAATCTAGCATCCAGCATCATCCCTAAATCATCTTTTCGATTACTTTTTCTTCTGTGACATAGAATAAGCGCCATGCCAAAAGAAACAGCACAAGAGAGATGCCTGATGATATCAGAAATCTATCAATATGTTCGATTCTGCCGTAAATCATAGAATCTCTGACAGCCCCGATAAGATAGGTTAGAGGATTCCATTTGATGATAGTCTGTAATACAGGGTTCTTAACATCAGATGAGTAGATAACAGGTGTGACATACATCAAAAGCCCCATTACAAACCCTATTCCCCTCTGGATGTCTGAAGCAACTACGCTGATAACTGAAGATAGCAAACCTATAGCTGTTCCAAGCAGCATCATTGGAATAATTAATATCGGAAAGAAAATTATCATCCAGTTTGGGATGACTCCGAAAATAAGTAAAACAATCAAAGTAATAACAAAGGTGATTATAAAATTAGCTAATTGAAGTAAAATCTGTTTTGCCAGAAGAGCATCATGAGAAAACTTTACCTGAAAAATAAACCCTGACCCAGCGGATAAAGTTCCTGAAGCTCCGCCGTAAAAACTCATAAAAAGACCATAAATCGAACTGCTCAATAAAACATAAGCCGGATAAGGCATCCCTACATTGCCGGGAGTCAGAATCCCTGTAGCATTCATCAGAACCCAGGAAATGATCCCCATTATGGGTGTAATAATCATCCAGCTGAATCCAAGGAACGACTTCTTGTAGGACATAAAGAAATCCCTGCGAAACAACTGCCAGATTAATTCGCGGGAATCAATGATGTTACGGAATAAAACACACCAGGTTTTAATCAACCCCATCTTCAGTCTCTGATTCGGCTCGTAGATAATCATAGTAAGTTAGAAAGTTTGTAAGTTTTTAAAGTTAAAAGACCAGAGCAAAGAACCTAGTCTCCAGCGCCAAGTAATAAGTTTGTAAAGTTATTTAATCGCTGATTTGAGTTTAGAAATCACACTTGAGACAGAACTGCTTTTTCCTGAATTTTTATTTGAAATCTTAGAATTCTCTTTCGCCTGGAAAAGATTTTCTGTGACATGGTCGTGAGCTAAAAATTCCGGCGCTTCCTGAGTTTCTAGAACTCTAATCTTCATACCGTCATATATCAATTGCATCATCTCAGGTTTTGTGATTAAGACTACTTGAGCTCCTGCTTCAATACCTTCTCCATTAATCAGGCAATATCCCTCATATTCGCCAACCACATTTACTCTGGTAAGTTTGGCTAAACCGCCTTTTACTAAATAAACATAATTTAAGTTTATATCGTTATGTATCAGAGCTTTTCTTGGAATCCATATTCCGAATTTTGTTAAAGTAGGAATCAGGACTCTTACTGTCTGCCCGGGATAAAATTTCCAAACAGGGTTTATAATTATTACTTCCTTGTCGTCCTCAAGTTTACCATCATCTTTGCCGACTACTATATCCCCTTTAATAAGCCTTTTGCCCTCAACTGCAGATACAGACCTTGACATCTTGGAATGATCCACGCTGTAGGGATAGTATAAACTTGAAAAGACATCGCCTAAATCAACATAGATTTTTTCAATAGTATAGAGCCTTGGGATTTTCTCCATCCCAGTAGTCAAATTCAAGTTTTTGATTTTGAAGATATAGGAACCTTTAGCATCCTGTCTGATGGAGTCTAAAGGAAGAAAGAGAAGAGGCGCTTTTTTTGGTTTAAAATTCGGCAGGTAGAAAGATTCAATATTTCTATTCTCAAGGTCGGAAACAGAATAGACTTCAAAAACTTTAGGCAGATTTTTTTGCTCGGAAGTTAATCTATTTGAATCTATTATTTCATTAGGCACATAGGCATAGATATTGTCTTTATCATTTTGGTATGAGTCAAGCATAGCCGCTACAGTAACATTCAAACCATTAGGAAATATATAGGCAATGTGCCTCTTGGGTTCCAGATTAACCAGATCAACATCGAATGGGATTTTAACCTTCACGGTATCCATTTTAAGAATCTTAATAGCCTGAGCCCCTTCTTCGACTTTGTCACCATCTCCAGCATATACTTCTACGACAAGGCCCGAAAACGGCGACTTAACCAAGTTATCCTGATAATTGGCAATAACATAATCAATATCCCTGGATTTTGCTTCATACTCAATAAGAGAACTCATCAGGCTGATCCTGGCAGTTTCTAAAGCAAAGGAAGTTATGTAGTTTTGAGCGGCAAGTTTCTCCTGTGCGCTAGTCATTTTATTGACATAATCCTGAGACATATCTATAATCTGCCTGGTCGCTTTTGCATTCTTTAGTCTTATGGCTATTTCCTCTTTGTCCAGAACAGCTATTGAGTTGCCTTCTCTAACAAGGTTTTTCTTGTCGTCGTAAATGGGATTCAGGACATATTCCCCTTCTCCGATGATTGAAACAACCTTGCCTCCCTTGCTGAACTGAACCACCATAGTTTCAGGAGTTTCCACTTCACCCTGGTAATACACATCTTGAGGTCTTATTTGTTTGAGATTAACTGCTTTGACATTCAAGATGCCGTTTCTGACATCGCCTACTGTACCAGTTTCGGAATTTCTTTTATTTATTTTTTCAAACTGATAGAGTTTTTTAAGCATCTCCATGGAAGTAGCATCTTCTTCCTCAGCAGGAGCGGAAACCAAGCAGAAATTAACAAATAACAGAGCGGAGACTGTAAGAAACAAGGACTTACATCCCATAATAAAACCTCATAATTTTAGATAGAAAAACAAACAAAGATATTAAGATAATAGCCGATTTAGAGAAAGTTAAAAGTTCATCAAGTAGAAAGTTTGTAAAGTTAGAAGGTTTGCTTCGCTAAAAGTTCACGGTAAACTTCAGCATATTTTAAAGCGATATTGACACCTTCAAATCTTTCAATATTTTTCCTCCCAGCCTCAATTAGAGATGCTCTGAACTCCTGATCGCAAATAATCTTATTAATTGCCTGAGTTATTTGATGAAAATCCAGAGGGTTCACAAGAAGGGCGGAGTCTGCAGAAACTTCTTTCATTGCGCCAAAATTAGAGGAAATTACAGGACGACCTACAGCTTGAGCCTCAATAATAGGAAGCCCGAAGCCCTCATAAAAACTAGGAAAGCATAAAATATCTGAACGAATATAAGCATCAATAATTTTCTCATAAGCAACATCATAAATATTCTCATATTCTGTCCCAAATTCAGCAAGGGCTAAGATTTGCTTTTGAGACAACTTTCCCACAATCAACAGTGAGCATTTAATTGTACCTACTGCCTTAATCACTCCTTCTAGGTTTTTATTTGGTTTAGTCCCCATCACAAGTATTACTGGTTTAGCTTTATTAAATTCCTGTGGCGAATACTTAAGTTCATTTGGCAGAGGATCGTATATAACCCTAACTTTTGAAGGATTAACTCTGGTTATATCCAGAAGTTTTTTCTTGGTATGCTCGGATATTACAGTAATGATTTCACACTTTCTTGAGGGCAATATTATCCAGAAATATTTGAGAAATAAGCTTTTCAATCGGGATTTACGCTCCAAAGATTCAAGGTCATGGAAAGTGATAATAGTTCTTTTGCCAGGGAGGAAATTAGCTATATAAGTAACATCTCCTGTAATGTGGTTAATTTTGTTTCTATGCAAAAAAGAACCGATTGAATTGAAAATAAGTTTTAAAAAACCATTGCTGTTATTTTTAAGAAAATGGCAATGGTAATTAATACCTGAAGGCAGATTGTTTAATACTATATTAAAGACCTTTTCTATGCTAAAAAATCCATTCCTCTGATGTCTGAAGAATATTGTTAGCCAGGATTTCTTATCTTCCATCTTCGGAATCCATTGTGTGATGTTTATATATAATATTAAATATTTTAAAAAATATTATCAGAAAAACTGAAGCCTTGACTAGATGATTGAAAACCATATAAAAACCTGTTTCTGCCTTTATTGCAAAAAGGAAGAGAATAGGAAGCCATAAGAAAATAGACGGGTTCTTTTTTGCAGCCCTGTAAATAAAGAATAGAATAAAATTATATAAAAGCCCCATGAAAAACATAAAAACAATCCCTCCTCCCTTTCCATAATTTGCATAAGCCTCCCCTATTACGCTAAGATCCATGCTGGTGCCAGCCAATTTTCTTCCAACAAAACGACTAAAATATTCTGCTCCGCCAGCTTGCAATTTATCCGGACTTAAAAATCGAGGTACACATGAATCCAAGATACTGCGCTTTATCGTCTCTCCATTTGCAAAAGGCTCCTTTTCTGGCACTCTCTTCATTATTCTGGCAATAATCCATCCTTGATTTATTCTGGTAATAAGCATATAATTTGCATAGTTTTTCATAAGCTCTGATTTGTCTTGTGAGTAATTCTCTAGCATCATTTTTGTAAGGAGTTTGCTTCCCTCATAACTGCTGACATTACCGCCCCATGCCAATCTTCTATATTGCTGTTTAACCACCTGTAGTGAATAAATAGCTAAAAGACAGCAAGTGACGATTATAAGTTTCTTTTTAAAAGAAAACTCAAATATAAAAGAAAAAACGATCAGGGAAAAGATAAGCCATAAAACTGTGTTGCTGAACATTGCTTGTCTGACAGAAGATAAGACTAGAGATCCTAAAACAAATAACACATACATTATTTTCTTTTTCCGTTTAGATAAAAGCAGATAGAAGAGACCTACATACTGAACGCTTGAGAGGAGGAAAAAGATAAACCCCAAACTTGAAGGGAAAAACCTCGATACATAGCCTGAAATTATGCCAGTAAGAATTAAAAATATATCAAGGTTTGGATACTTCTGAAGTAATTCTCTAGTATAAACTTTTATAGTATCATGTTTTAACTCTGTCTTATAAAAAGGCAGATAGAGACCTGCTATATAGAAAATTACGCCAGGAACCACGAAACTCATATATTCATGCTCAGGAACAGCCATAGAGTACATAAACTTATCAGGCAGATATCTGTAGGCTAATATAGGACCTATGATCCACTGGAGCGATGCAATTAGGATGACGATGTCTCGAATCTCAATTTTTCTGCCGAGATTCAGGAAGAACTGAAAACAGAAAAAAATGAATATCCCGACGCCTATAGATGTATAAGCCTCAAAACTCCAGAAAGAATAGAGTAATAGAGGCGCTATCAGAATTATAACCCACTTCAAACCATCAAAATTGTATTTATTCTCAGGAGGCATATAATTCAAAAGTTTGATTTATCAGTCTTTAAAGGGCCTATGGATTCAATAGCTTTGCATATATTTTCAAAAGACCAATCCTTAATAATCTTCCTGGAATTTTCTCCCATCACTCTGAGGACATCCTTGCCGGAAGTGATAATCAGCCTGAGTTTTTCTTCCAAATCATCGCTTTTGTAGTGATTAAAAATCCATCCATTGCATCCTTCCTGAACAAGGTCTATAGAGCATCCAGCCTTATTGCTACTCAAGATGGGCCTTCCTGAAGCCATAGCCTCATTTACAGCCAACCCCCAAGTCTCATAAGGTCCTTGCGACGGCATACAGAAGACATCTCCAAGTCTATAGACAACGGGCATCTGTGACTGATTTTGAAATCCAATTATTTTGCAGTTTGAGTCATCTTTTATTCTTTTTTGAATGATGCTTTCAAGTTCTCCATTCCCAACTAACAACAGTTTAATTGAATTGGCTGTATCGCTGTTAACTCTTTGGACTGCATAAATAAGCATAAGGGGATTTTTTTTTGCCATAAACTTTCCGGCAAACAATACGACGATATCTTCGTTACTAAATCCAAGCTTTTCTCTCCAAAGAGAAGCCTCAACTTCGTATTTAGAATCTGCGAAACGGTTATTATCGATAGCATGCGGAGCAAATATGAGTTTGCTCTCTTTAACGCCATGCCTTAGAAAATAAGCTTTATTATTTGCTCCTACGAAAAGAGCATAGTCAAGATAAGAATATACCCACCTTAAAAAGATCCATCTAAGAATAGTTTTTATCCCTCTCTTCTCATCAAGCAAAGTAGAATCGCCTCTGAAAATCACAGGGATTTTCCCTTTGAAATGACGCATAACTTGGAAATGGCTCTTCAGAAACCAACCAAAAACCAAAACTGCATCAGGAGAGAATTTCTCAATTTCAGGAATAAGCTCAGGATTGGAGAATCCTTTTCTGGAATTTGTCCCTGGCGAAGTTGAATCATTTCTGATATTCTGGTATTCGTAGTTTTCAAGCAAGGGAACATCCCATTTGACTTCTATTCCAAAGCCTTTGTCAGAAACTTCTTGAAGAGACTGACTCCATGTGTAAAAGACTTTTATCAGTATTTTCTTTCTATCAGATAATAATTTGAACAATGGCGCATTGTACTGAATAGGATGAGTAGATACTATCGCAAGTTTTTTCATCGGTTTTGAAATCAACTCCGATAATATTAAATACTATTGAGTGAATTATAATTGGGGAACTTTAGGCTTAATCTCAGGTTTGACGGCTTTCAAGATATCTATCATAGGCTGGTCTTTATTCAATATAGCATAATCCAGAGCATTTTGCCCTGAAGCATCTCTTTTATTGATCCTGACGCCCTTGCTTATCAAATACTTAACTGCTTCGTAATTATTGTTCTTAGCGCACCATACGACTAGAGGCATCGTGTTGTAAGCAAGCGAATTTATATTCTCTCCTTTGGCTATAAGCATATCGGCAATATCAAATTTTTTTGATACCATAACCAATAACATCGGCCTGCTCGATTTATCACCATCGTTAACAAATGCGCCTTTATTTATCAGAGTTGCAGAGCAGTCCCAATATTTATTTGTTATAGCCCAATCCAAAGCTGACATTTTACCATCGTCTTTTGAGTTAAGGTTGGCGCCGTCAGCTACTAGCAATTCTACAATTTTATTATTGCCGTATCTTGCGGCAATTATAAGCGGAGTTTCCCCTGTATCAGGTAATTCATAGTTAGGATTAGCTCCGCTATTTAAAAGAAGTTCGACCATGGTAGGTCTTTTGGTTATTATAGCATTCGTAAGAGGAGTCATGCCGTCTTTTGCCAGTGTATTGACATCTGCGCCGCTCTTGATTAGAAGTTCTGCAATTTTATCAAAACCATTGTAGGACGCAACACCTATGGGCGTTTCCCAGTATGATGCCAAATTGACATCAGCACCATGATCTAAAAGGAATTTTGTGGCATCGTAATTATTGGCTCTCACTGTAGAGGTTAGCGGCGTTTCATTCTGATTTGAGTTTACATTTATTCCTGCCTGGAGAAATAGCTTCATAGCCTCAATATTTCCTGCTCTTGAACAGTCTATGAAAGATTGTTCAGTAAAAGCAATCTCCATACTCTCAAGCTTTTGCCTGGCTAGAGACATCTCTTTTTTGCTTGAAGCGCTATCCTGAATAGCACAGGAAATAAAAAGCAACATAAATACAGAAACTAATACGCCTAGCAAATATCTAAACTTCATAACAATCCCCTTTAATTATAAGCATAATTCAATCACTCCTTCTTATTTAAAACAAGCATTTCTTTATAAAAAGACATGTTTAGTTTGGCGACAATAAGTTCATCATCGTCTTTGAGCATACCTATAGCCTTATCCTGAGTGATGACGGCTTTATCCAATTTCCCGACAATATAGTAAAGCCTGGCCTGAGTCAGATAGTAAGATCCCATATCATCCTTATTTCCTTTATCTTTCTCAAGAATAGAAATTGCCTTGTTGACAGCATCCGTAAGCAAGCCTACCGGCAATACTTCAAGAGGAAATTCTCTAAGCAGTCTGATGGAAAACTCATTCAGATAACGGGGTGAATTGGAAAATGATTCTAAATAGTTTTTGGCTATATATTCAAGATAAGTCTTCTCGTGGGAAAGGGTCATTTGCATAACCAACTCAAGTTCGTTCAGGAATAAAGCTCTCTGAATGTATTGGCTGTCCACTGCTTTGGCTCTAGCCTCTTCAATAAAACGATAGGCTTCCTCCAGTTTTCCTTCTTTGACCATATTAGATGAAATGAGTTTAATAGAGACTTCATCTGTCGGATCAAGTTTTAGTATTTCTTCTGAAAATTGAGTTTCTTTTTCCGTATTTAGCATATGAGAGTAGTCCCTGACTTTCTCTCTTAATTTTTCGATTTCTTCCTGTTCCACCGGATCGAATGTATCGTCAATTATTCTTCTAATTACCCTGTCAAATTCAATTGGACTACCTTTCCATAAAAGCCTGCCTTTGCTGTCTATTATGAAGAAAGCAGGCAGATTCTTGACATCATTCATGTAGGCATTATAGGATTGAGAATTGTCATCTATTCCCAGACTGAGATCAACTTCCGGGTGCTCCTTAACAAACTTCTTGAGAAGTGATGCCTTTTCGCGAGTTATCCCGACAAAAACGAGGTTTTCCTTGCTATAGAATTCTTTTTCCATCATAACAAAATCAGTAAACCTAGATGCCTCTTTGAGCCATGTCGCCCAGAAAAAAAGAATGTAAATCTTATTATCCTCTTTGTTGTTCTTATCTCTGAATGTTATAGCACTTCCCTTTACCCACTCAGAAACTTTTATTTCGGGGACTTTCTGCCCTATTTCCAAAGCACAAATAATGTTTGAACTCAGCAATAAACTCAAAACTGAAAGAACAATCTCTTTTTTTATGCTATTTAAGTACTTACTCATAGTAGTTACGCTAAGAACACCTTTTAAAATATTGAATAACTTTCCTTGCAGGCTTCATGAATACCGTCCAGAAATATGGTTTTAAGCCATTAACTTTCCAAGCTTTTCTATCCATAATGTGGGCCTTTAAGCGGTTGGTTATTGACTTATTGCTCATTCCGCCTGTAAGCATATAAACTAATGT